>JBBQXO010000268.1:0-4891 GCA_038209595.1 Chitinophagales bacterium | reverse complement strand
CACTTTATGTTTTTTTTTGGGTGTACTTGATTCTATACTTTTCACCTTCCAGTATTTCTACTTCCCCCAAGTTATTTTTTCGCAATCGCTCCACCTTATTCCAGTAAGGGCTGCAAAAAGGCAAACTTTCTTTAATGCAGGTAGTTTAGTTCGCAGTTCATTACGGAAGTGTTCTCTACGTTCTTCTTCGGAGGTAAATTCTTTGCCGAGGCAGATTATCTTTTCTTGTTTGCTCATTTCGCTTTGTGTTTTAAAAATTCCAATACCAATCTGCCTTTTATGGTAGTAATGTATTTTTGGTTTGGGCTTGTAGGTTTATCTGGTATGGTCATTGTAAGCCAGTTGATAGCTGCCATGGGTTGTATATAGGTTTCAAAGTTGTTTGCATTGTTTACAAGTGAAAGGCTGGTCAACAATTCTTTCCTGCTTTTAGCAATGATGGCATCATCTATCAATTTAATAGTATTATCAGCTATACCTCCAGCTATACCTCCAGCTATGGTACCAGCTATGGCACTATCTACAGCTGCTACTATCTCAACACATTGACTATCATTATATTTATTTATTTCAGCTATGGTACCAGCTTGTACACCAGCTATACCTGTAACTATACCTCCATCAGCACTATCAAGCAATTGATCAAGTAGTTTATTGATACCTTCTATGTCCCAATTCACGTGGTCAAGATCAAGTACTATGGTTTCTTTTTTTGCGAATTCAGGATGAATAAAGATTTCAACTTCAAAAAACGTTCTATCATCATCCGATTTAAAGACAGGAGCAGCAGAACCATTGTCTTTTAAAGCTTTTAAAACAGTTGGAATGCCTGTTGCCCTGCCTTCGGTAAGCTGCAATTCTTTCAGAAACTCGCCTAATCTTCGGTTGCGATAACGTCTGTTCCGCACTAGACCACTGTTAAAAGATTCCAATCGGATAGAACGGTCAGGGCCGCCATGATTAATAAATACAATGGAGTTGGGATAGATTCTAATTTCGATGGGTTCTCTTTGCTGGTAATCTCTATGATAAAATGCGTTAACCAATATTTCTTCAATGGCTTGTAAAAAATAATTCCAGGTACGATTGCTTTCAGCCTTATGAGTTGGTTTTATTACTTTTTCTTTTAAGAAATTAGTAGTAAGAAATTCCAGCGTTCGTTTTATTTGAGAGGGAACAGGCCCTTTTATGGGGTCATATTCCGTAAATTCTTCCGCTTGTCCTTTCGGAAAATAAACCAATTCCACTTGAGTAGAAGGGAAATATTTTTCCGGACTTTCAGAAAAAACCAACAATCCAACATTTCTTGGAAATACATGTTCATTTGGCATTGAAACCAAGCGCTATGCCCTGGTATTGCAATTTATTGTAAACGGGCAAGGCAGGCAGTTTACCCTCACGTCAGGTATGGTTATTCAGGCAGAGCTCGCCTTTTTCCCCTCGGTTTCACCTTTGCGGGCCATTATTAAAACCCAGACAGCTTCCACTCAAACAGGAAATGTAAATGCTTTTGCCAACTGGAAGGAAGTGCTGGAAACGGAAACTATGCGCTGGAGCATGATACAGGTAAGTGGTGATCGTCCTTTTATAATTCAATAGCTAAAACCTGTGCAATACAACGATGAGTGGTGGCTGCAGGTATTCTCATTAACCTGATTATAGTTTTTATCACGCTGAAATCTTTGGGACTTATTAGCCGTTTACTTGGCCCGGGGGGCTTGCTTGCCGTACGTAAGTTTTTTGGCGTTGTGCTGTTAGCCATTGCGGTGAAAATTTTTGCAACGAATGCGCGTGGCTTGATACAGTGATGGAAAGAATTACCAATTGCGAAGTGAGAATTACGAAATACGAAGTTAGAAGTGGTGAAAGTCGCCGTCTTGGGCCGCTAGGGTTAGTCTGCGTTTTCCTGAGCTGCAGCGCCCTGAGCCTGCCGAAGGGTCGAAGGGTGAAAAGTGAATGGGGTTTGAGTTGGTATTGGGAGATAGCATTAGGTGGGCTGCTTGTAAGATTTAAAATATAGCTGCTTTTTTTATAACTGGGTGCAGGATGCTTATTGTGTTTATAGATTTCGGGTTGTAAACAACTGAAAATCAATAAATCGCTATCATTATTTACTTTGTTGGAACCATTCAAAATCTTCAATTTTTTATCCCGAAATTGATTGGCCTCGTAGTACAATGCCTGCCTGACGGCGAGGCAGGGATAGTATAAGCGTTTCCGAAGCTCCAGATCCAGGTTCCCTGCCTGCTTGACGCAGTCAGGCAGGGATTCCTGTCGAGGCCATCTACACTTCATAATTTTCAGGTAAATTTAATCTTGGATTTCAGTTATGAATACTTCAGAAAAATTTATATGGCTATATGCATTATGCAATGAAATGAACGAGGAAATATATATTGGTATTACTGACAATCCCGATCGAAGACTGGTAGAGCATAATAAAGGTAAAAACCGTTATACCAAAGCCTTCATACCTTGGTCCCCATTTTATAATGAACGATATTATGATTATGCCAATGCCCGGGTAGCTGAAAAATATTACAAGAGAAGTAATAACAAGAAAAAGCTGAAATTTTTCCTTGAAAAATGGAGGCAAACAGGAGAAATAACAGTAGTAATGAACTGAAATTTATTCATTGTAGCCCATTTAGCTAAAAAGTTGCACTTTTGCAACCCATTTTTGGCCTCGTAGTACAATGGATAGTATAAGAGTTTCCGAAGCTCCAGATCCAGGTTCCCTGCCTGCTTGACGCAGTCAGGCAGGGATTCCTGGCGAGGCCACCCTATCTTTTTTTCTCAATATGGTATGATTTGTATACCAATTTGGTAATCCTGTACAGTTTACCACCATCCTTTCAGACTAATTTTAACCATTATAATTGCTTGTTACCATGAAAGGATTTAAATATTACTTTCTTATTGTGCTTTTTAATGGGTTAACCACCCATTCACTGTTCGCACAAACCAATGATTCCATTCGCTATTGGAACCGTAATACCCAACTTATTCCTTGGCGTCCCATGCCCCCATTGAAGCCTGAAACCATTAAATATACTGACCTTGATAAAGATGGCGACCCTGATTTACTGAGCTATACACTGGAAAATGGTATGGCGGTAATTTGGATTGATGATGATGATGATATGAAGAAAGGCGATCTGGAAGGGGATACAGATAGCGATTGCCTGCTGATAGACCGGAATATGGATGGCATTTTTGCCGGCCCGCGCGACCTGAGTATTGACTGGGGCGATGAAAATGGCGATGGCAAAGCCGATATTCAGCTAATTGTGAGTAATGGCGGGGTAAAAAACCGTAATTTTTATGACTGGGACGGCGATTTTATGTATGTAATGGATGAGGACGGCGATAACATAATGCAGTACATTGATTGGAACCTGGTAAGTATGCAAGCCTGGGAACATAATGGCCATGCCAATTTTTACGAAGATTACCATGGCAATTCGCTTTTTCTGAAAATGCATGGTTCATCCTTTCGCATCAACGATTTGCGGCTTAATTGGGAAAATCCTTTTATTTTTTACGATGTGGATGGCGATGGGCTTACCGAAACAGCTATCCGGTTTGTAAATACACCCACCTTCAGGCCGGCAGATAACAGCGATCCGAAATTTGCAAAAATGGATACGGCTATTGATATCACGTTTAATGGCAAAATGGATTATGCTTCGGTAGCCTGGGATCTGGATAACGACAATGGACAGGGAAACGAATTTGACTTTGACCTGACCCTGCTTTTTCGGGGCGAAGGTTTTGATTATACCGATCAGGTGCAAAAATTTAAGAGTTTGAAGGGATTGGGTAAGCAAACGGCCCACCTGATGTATGATAACCGCTGGCGCGAATTGGATGAATTATTATATCCGAACCGGGATACGGCATTTCACATGATATACAAAAGGGCGAAATGGGAGCGCTGCTGGCTGGTGTTTGATGAAGATGATGACTGCAACCGGTGGGAGCGGGTAGAATTGTACGAGCCAAAGGATTTATGGGCTACCGGCAAGGAGAAAGGTGGACTTGACCACAACGGGCAGGCTGATGTGGTGGGTGACCGTGGAGAGTTTGACAGCGATTTTTCCGGCAAAGGACAACTATATATAGGTGGGTTTGATGGTAAAATTCATTTGTATGGCGCTGAGTGGGGTGCTTGGCGTATGGATCAGACAGCCTATTCGTTCCAGGGATTTGGCGGGCAGTACAACCGTTGGCGGCCCGGACGTTTGCAAAAAGAACCTGAAAAGTTTGCCACAGTAAAGTATGAAGACACCGATGGAAACGGCTTTTTGGATAAAATCTGGTACGATCTGGATGGCGACCATGTTTTTGAAGATAGCATGAGCCTGAAACAATTAGGTATTGCTGACAAGCAACCGTTAATTGGCAGCAATACTTTAAAGCCAAATAAAAAAACCGATCTTTTTATAAAACTTGCCCAAGCTAACTGGAGCAAGTCATTGGCAATAGAAAAGGTGGCTAAAAAAATGGGAATCAATACCCAATGGTACAGCGTGTACAAGCAACCACGCACGGTACACGAAAGGTATGATTACGCCTATTGGCTGGGCTTTTACCTGTACAGAGATATGCGTGATTTTTTGCGCAATGCTGGCAGGAAAAATGAAATTTTAGCGCTGGATAGGGCTTATTATTCCGGAAACTGGGAGGCATTTACAAAATGACGATTTTGAAGAATTTTTATAGCATAATGGGGATATCCGCTTTGTTGCTGGCAGGGCAGCTACATGCACAATTGGTAACGGTAACCCCCGATTTGGTGCAAAAGCACTACACCAAAATGAAAACCGGAGCTGTGCATCCACGGTTATTTTTTAGCTTGGCTGATATTGAGCGTATTAAAAAAGGAGTT
>JBBQXO010000267.1:0-4933 GCA_038209595.1 Chitinophagales bacterium | reverse complement strand
TATGCGTTCGCTTTATTTCACCTTGAACTTCTTACAAAGTTTCGGTGCGATTTTAGGTAAGTCTTTGTCGGTCCATTCTACACCTTTTGTGTCGCCATTACTATCATAGAAAAGCCCTTTGTTCTGTGCAAATGCTCTTGGAAAAGTTGTGTCTTTCATTGGGTCTCTTTTAGTCACAATTTGATATGCGTTGTCAGACATTGGTATTAACTCTTCAAATATTACTTCTCCATAACCATACTTTTTATTTATAGGAATGTCAATGCCCGCAAGATGGTCAGGGTTTTTTAATGTTTCGTCAAAATGGTATTTACCTAAAGAAATTAACCAACACCTAAAGTAAAAGAATGTGTCGTCTGATGACCCACCTTCAATAATTGTATGGGCAGCCATATTATTCCAAGTATTTGCTTTCAGGTTCATTTGTTGGAATATTATTTCAAACTCTTGAATTTGTTCTGGTGTCAATTTAATGAGTTGGTCAAGTATAGTTTGCTCTTTAAGCTTATTGTTGAACTTGACTTTCTCAAAAGCATAGTCCATAATTTTCCAAAATAATACCGTGTCCATCTTTTGGTCTTTTGTTAGTGATGGCATTGTGTCCGCCGATTTGTTGCTTTGATTATTTGAGTTTGTCTGTCCACAAGCTGTTAAACTAAAAAATGTAACAATTATTAAAAAGTATTTGAGCATATTGATGTCTTAGTTGAATTGGAAGGGTGTGTCTGTTTAAAGTGACGCATAACGTTGACGGCTTGCTGCTGTGCTGGAATTCATTGCTCGTCCAGCCCGGAACCGCAGCTGATTTGAAAAACTGAAGTTAAAGTTAACAACTAAAATCTGAAAATTGAACGTCCAGCCGAAACTGAATCTGATAGCGATTTGCACCCGATTATTACTACATCCGCCAGCATAGCAGCAAACCGATTGTTGTAAGCATACCCTTCGTCGCGGGGATGAAAAACGGAGCGACAAAATTGTCACCCCGTTTATTTAATTATCCTATTCTAATGTTGAACAATAATTCTATGTGATTCAACCTTTTTGTCCTGTGTAAAAAGACGAACTGTATAAATGTCCGATTTAAGACCTAATGTATTTACTGTTGTTGATTTTGTGTCTGACGGATAGATTTGTTCTAATACAACGTTACCCATCTTGTCTACTATTTGTATTTTCAAAAGGTCAACATTTATTTGCTTTTTACCTTTTGGTATGGGGTTACGTTTAAAGTCAACCTGTTTAATATTAAATGTTGATTTAACTGGATTAGGTGCTACTCTGTAATATTGATATTGCCCATCATAATAGAAGTACATAGGGTCGCTTCTTGTGCCGCAGGCATTTGTTGTAAAGACTGTAAAACCAAAATAGTCATACGGGTTTAAAGGGGTACTCCACCAACAAGTGGCGAAATTATTACCAGTATACCCGAAATTATAATTTGCATTACTTGAAGATGATGATTCCCAAACATAAGTGTTCGTTCCTGATGACTCAAGTGTAATATAGAAAGAAGATGAATTTAAAAAGGTTGCAGTTCCTTCTATAGGTTGGGTTAAATAAATATTATCAATATAATAGCCTGCATTGCCATATAATTCAGGAACACCAAATGTGACAGTTTTTGAAGAATATTGCTGAATTCCGTCACAGTTAGTGATGGTTGCAAGGAGTGTTACAGTACCGTTATTAACTTTTGTCAATGTAGCTAGTGTCCCATTAGATGATAATGTACAAACGTTTTGTAAAGGTAAATAGCTTCCATTAGTGTAAACACCGCCCAAAGACCATGATACTGTTGCACCTGCTGGCACACCAGTTAATGAATAGTTTTCAGAACTTCCACATACTATACTACTACCGGTCATTGGCAAATAACTTCCTTGTGTTGCACCAGACGAACGAGATATTGTACTTGTCAAAGTTGTATTGTTAGACCCATTTAAATTTATTGTCACAGAGACATTTGAGAGTGAAGTACTGCCAGACGAAGGTGTCAAGTTTATTGAATTGGTTGTCGTTTGGAAAGACTGTGGAGCAGGGCTTCCATTGTATATCCAGCCATTATTTGATGAACCTAAATTCCAATTATAAATAATTGTTCCTGGCGTATTATTGACATTATTGACGGTAAAAGTTTGGGTCGTAGCTGAACCACACGGAATTTGAAGTGTGGATGGGGATAAAGTAAATGAAATTGCAATTGATTCAGTTATTGTTATTTTATTTATCAAGGCTGTTGTTCCATTTAACCCACCGTCTGAAATAGTAAGTACGAGATAGTTTCTTTGAGATGGAACCGAAAATTGTGGAATATTATAAGTCTGTATACTTGTTTGTGATGGATAAACTATTTGCACAATATCCCCTACTGAGCTTAAATACTTGCTTGAACTGACAGGGCCACAAGAAATTGGGTCTGAATCATTGGGGTTTGGCAAAGTAGTTCTAACCGACATTGTTAGTTTTGGAAAAGCAGTACTGGGATTAGCAGTGTAGCCCATATCTACTGTCATTGTATAATTATAGCCTGTTTTGAATGTATAACCTATTGCATATGCAGTACCATTATTGATGTTTGATTGCGAATTGACTTGGGTTTGCATTTTTATGCTTGTTCCATCAAATATTGCCCCACCTGAAACAGGAAAATGATTTAAACCGCCAACAGTCGGATTGTTTCAGCTTTGGTTAAATACATTGCAACATTGAGGGCAATTGTTAATGTTACTTAAACTGCTGCCTTGATAAACAACAGTCGCATTTTGGGAAATAGCTTTTATGCTGGTTAATATCAACAGCATAATTAAAATTGATATCTTGTTCATAGTTAATTATTTTTCTAAATGAATTTGGAAGCCAATTCCTAATATTAAGGAACTGACATTGGATTTATCTTCAATAGCTTTTTCAAAATTCCAGCCTAATATAAATTCTAAACCAACACTCGTATTGAAATAGATTACTGGGCCGCCTGCGACTTGATAAGAAATGTTTTTAGCTGTAGTTATATTATTTCCGAAATTATTAAATCGATTTATCCCATAACCAAAGGCTCCTTGGATAAATAAATTTGTAGTGTTATCTGGTTCTAAGAAATAGTATTTGGCAAATGGACCAATCTTATAGGATGTTACATTGCTTTTTGTATTATTACTTTTAGACTGCGTGAAGGATACACCCGTACTTATTCCGAAAGCAAATTTGTCCGCTACAAAATATCCTATATTCGGTAATATTGAAAACACTGTAGAACTGTTTTTATCTGTGCTATTGCTAAGATTTTGTTTAGAAGAGGAAAAATTAGCATTACCACCTACAAGCCAGTTTCCTCTTGTGATTTGACTGTTTGCAGTAATAAAGAAGGAAATGAAAAAGTAAGAAACAAAAAGTTTTTTCATAATAGATTTTTTAAATTTTTAAATATAGGGAGAGATATTAGGTGGTGGGCTATTATTTCTAATTTGTCTGTGTTTTGTTGGTTTCATGTTCGTTTAAGTTTTAGCCCTTTGTCACTCGAATTTATTAGGGAGTGTCCAACAGGGTTGCTTACAACGTTTTGCGGCTTCAAGAAGTGGCGAACTTCGTAACCGCATATTTTCCATTAAGATAGTTTTTCTTGCTAAAGAAAAATGTGAATTTAGCAGATTTCTCGCCATTTCTTGAAACCCATGTTCAAGCAACACCTGCGGTGGGCTTCGCTTCTTTTATCCTCTCCCCCGATAAGAAAGTTCCATTTTTGTTATTCATCAAAAATAACAAAAAATGCAAAACAATGAAATTTCTGCCAAAACATTGAATGCTGATGCTCAAAACTGGATTGAAAAGCTTCGTGAGGTTTTATTGATCCAGGACAAAGGCAAAGGTACCGTAAAAAGCTACTCTGCTGAGATGATTTTGCTATTTAAATATTACAACAGCAAAACAGTAGCCGACATTACCCAAGAAGACATTCAGCAATACATTGTTTATATAAAGATGGTGCATAAGGTAGGGCGTGCCAAATGCCGCAGTGTGGCCAGTGCCTGCGCCTTCTTTTATAAGCAGGTAATAAAAAAGCCCTATGTGTTGCCAAGTTCCCTGTACCCTCAAAAGCAGTTTGTGCTGCCCAATATCATGAGCCAGGAAGAAGTAAAACAACTGTTTGCAGCACCCCTTACCTTAAAAGAATATTGTGTAGTAGGCTTGCTGTATGGTAGCGGCTTACGTATAAGCGAAGTAGCGGCGCTGTGCATACAGGATATTGAGAGCCCCTCTAAACGAATAAAAGTGGTGCAGGGCAAAGGAGCAAAAGACAGATACACCTTATTGGCCGCTAATTTATTGGATAAATTAAGACAGTATTATGTAGCTGCAAAAAGACCCAAACAGTTTTTATTTACCAGCCCACAAACGGGTAAAGCCTTCCATCCCCGAAGCATGCAACTTGTAGTAACAGGAGCCATGAAAAAAGCAGGCTTTGCGCCACAGGGATATACTTCACATACCTTGAGGCATAGTTTTGCCACCCACATGCTGGATAATGGCAGCAATATCCATGTTATAAAAACCTTGCTTGGCCATAGCAAAATAGAAACAACCATGGTGTACCTGCATTTGCAACAGCATACGCAGTTTGGCATTGTATCGCCCATGGATAAATTATTGGGAGGTATCGATGGAAGCGCAACCCCTCAGTGAAATACGAAAATTACTCCAACAAAAAATATTTGGTAACCCTTGCGTTAAAAGTTTCAATCCTTACAGCCGTGCCATATTTAACCGGTTGAGTATTTGCCATACCGCTGGCTGCAGATTCCGGTGATGTTGACCCACCATTCCGGGATGTTGACCCACCCCCCTTAATGGTTAATAAATACAAGAGCTTTTTGCGTGAATAAAGATAGGTAACGTCAGTTTTCTGTTATCATTTTTTTTCGTCTCATAGATT
>JBBQXO010000266.1:0-4975 GCA_038209595.1 Chitinophagales bacterium | reverse complement strand
GGTAAATAAGCAACCCTTTTTCAGGGGTTACAATATTCATTTCCAATAGGGCGGCCATTCTAGGTATTAGAACTCCTTTTGTAGTACTGCTTATATCAAGAATGGCGGATTTGTGAGGGTTTTGGGTGCCAAGCCCTATATCTTGTGCAATACTATTAATGCTAATAGCACCTAACATCCCAAGAAAAAATACTTTTTTCATACCTCTCATCTTTAGGAGGTAAAGATTGGGTATTAAATAAAGCCAGTCAATCGTGTAAATAGGTATTTTTCATTCTATGGCAAATTCATGTTACCCTTAATTAATTAAGGTGTTTAATTATTTAATAAACTTCTTAAGCTTCCCCTTAGGTTGTTCCTTTTGTTTTTTGGCTTCCTCTTTTAGGCCTTGGTTGGAGGACTTGCCTGAACTTGTGCTTGTATTATTTTGTTCATTATTTGTTCCACACATTTTACTCTTATCGGTAAAAGAAGCAAAACAGGCCAAGGCATCATCATCTTGCCGGGTACCTACATCAATATTCGTAATTTTCCAGGTGGTTTGCGCAACGCCATTTGTATAGCAGCCTTTTTCCTCAATACCCGAGATTAGGGTTGCTATTTTGTCCATTGCGCCTATGATATAAATGTGTTTTTCGCTATTTCGTTTTAGATCAATTTGAGCAATAGTACAATATTGCATGGCAAAAGTTCCATCCTTATTGTAGGCAGCATCAATGGCTGATTTTATCATCAACTTACCTGTCATTTACCTGAATGGTACTGCCATCTACCATAAGGTGACGAGCCATGTGTTGACTTAAAGCGGCTTTTAATTGTTCTGGTTTGCTTTGTTGCATAATGTCGTGTAGTTTAGCGGACAGGTCGCTCATTGATTGAATTGTACTCCAGTCAGTACCATCGCTTTTGTAGTTTGATTGGAAAGCTTTGCTGCCTCTTCGTTCAGGGTAAAGGCAACACTTTGCCTGCGTAGTCTTTCAGCCTTTTGGTAGTCAATGGTTTGTTTACTGGATTCTTTATTTTCCGCGTGGGCACGCTCTTTACTGTTATTAAAAGTATTCCAGTCCGCTTTAGGATTATCGCGGTATAGTCGTACTTTAATACACCTGATCCTGTATTTTAGTTTCTACATTGGTTTCTACAGATTCTACTTTGGTTTTAAGGGTCAGTTCTACCGGGTTAAGGTTATGCCAATAAAAATAGGATTCCTTTGTAAAATCTAAGGGCTCCATAATTTTAATAATTTTCTGAAAACCGGCACGATAAAACTTTTTCCAGTCGGTAGACAGGATGTTGGTTATTTCCTCATGGGTTGGCTCTCGTAAACCCAAATACCGGTTGCTGATTTCCCTGAACTTACGATAGCTGTATTTACCCCCTCCCATATTCTGGTAAACGGCATCGCCCCTTACTTTAAGGTCGTATCCAGGATAATCGGGGCTTTTGCGCGCCAGCAATATACCCCACACATATTCCCAATTACCAACAGATCTATTCCATTGGCGGGTAACCGGTGGTTTTGGTATACTTAAAAGATTTTACATGGGCACCATTGGCAACTACATCTTTTTTTATTTGTGTATCGGATGGTTGAGCAAAGGCAGTATATGTCAACAAGATTCCTGCAAATAAGGAATATAAATTTTTCATAACTAAATCTAAGATTTTTAAAATTTAAGTATTTTTTTATCGCCCTCCTTATTTATTATCCTATTATCCAATTCCCTTTATCCCACTTATAAAGGATAATATCTGTTCCATTTTTTACGATGATCTCATACCAGGATTTCTGTCGGGTAGTCATTTTTTTCAGGTAGACGATATCTTTATTAAAGGGCGACCTTTCCAGGTCCTTATCCAAATCGCCCGGAATATCCTCCCGGGCAAGGTTTTCTATATGCAGCAACAACCTGTTTTGGGAATCAAACATCAAATGCTGACTACCCCCTGAACCATAAAAAAATAAATGAATATTGTCTTTGTTAATAGAGTAATCAAGTTGACCATCTGTAAGGTTACATTCCAGAATATATTGGTACACTTCGGGTTTTGTTTCCCTTATTTCAGTTAAAATAGTTTCGTTATTATTTTCAGGTAAAACGGTAACAAAAGAGGATGGTAGCATAAGATCAGGCGGCGCAGAACTCAAATCAGGTACTGTTTCTGTAAAGTATGCAGAACAACCAATAAGCACCACAGCGAATAAATGGTTTAAAAAGGCAGACAAATTTTTCATTTGTTCATTATCATTTTTATTTGTTATTACCTGTTGCGTTTTATCACTGTGGAATTCTCAAATGATTATTCGGGTTGGCTGTGTCTCTTCCCGTTCGGTTTATAAAAGTTAGTTGAGTCAAAAGGATTTTTTTCGGTGGATTAATTTCTTACCCCGGTAAGCAATAGTTTGGCCATTGGTAACAAGGATACCGATGCCTTCGGCTGTACTTCAAGTTTTTTGATGGTAACATTGCTATTGGTAACAGGATATCTTATCCTTGGCCTGGGAATAAAAACAACATGCTGCGGACCGGGTACTACGCCACAAAACCAGTTGGCTGGATCTTCTCAGGAGGTACTTGCCGCACCAGTCCAAATAATCATTTCATTACAAGCGATGAATATATCGTTAAATATATTACTGCCAAAATCGCCCCGGCCGATGCTGCCTTTGTACATATTAGGTATGGCATCGCCGCTGATGACTACCAAAGAAAGATTCGTAAGGATATCACCCCTTCCGTTACCGCCCGTCGAGATGGAGGGTGCACTATTTCCTTCTATGCTGGAAAGGGCTGTTTTATTATTTGTATTGATACCGGCAAGGTAAATATCAGTGACAGAAATATTATTGGAAAAATGGCAAAGAGGCCAAAGTACCATGAGTAAAACAGATAATTTTTTCATAACTTTTTTCATAAAAAATTATTAAGTACAAATGGATTTTACTTAATATGCAGGGATGATTAATTGATGCTTTTCGCCTTTGTAATCTATCAATATTTCGTACCAACTATCCTGTAAAGTGCTGATATGTTTCATTACCAGGATATTGCTTCCAGGATGCTGCAGTAAAACTTCTTTTGAAATTTGTTCATTATAATTACTTTTTTTCAGCTCTTTTATTTCAAGTGCAATACGATCCTTTTGGTTAAAAACTACATGCATCCGGTCTCCGTTCTGATGGAAAAAGGTATGAGTTAACTTACCGTTTACATCAAAACTGAATTTGCTTAGATCGGGATAATTATGTTGAATAAGCTCGGCCGCGACCTTAAATTTATTTTCAAATGCCTTGAATGCAACAGTCGTAGAAGCATTATTCGTTTTTTTCAACAATTGCTTATCCGATGTAAAAGAAGTACGCTTAGCATAATTGTTCGTTTGCGCAGACACATTAAAGGGATGCAAAAGCAATAGCAAAATGGCTAAAAAAAAGCCGGTGATAGTAGTTTTCATTTCTATAATTTTATTAGATGATCGATATTGTAAATATGGTGCTATAATCAGTGGGTTTGGTAACACCTAAGGGTGATTTTTGGTATTGGTTATGCCTTTTGTTAGCACACCTTACCTGCACGGCACTAAAAGTATCCTATTGCGCAATGGTGCAACTTTTGCATTACAACTGTGTGACATCGAAGTTTTTAGAGGCGCCCTTTACTTTAAATAATCTTGTTATGGGTATTTCGATGCATATGGAGCATATTATAGCTGCCCTTATCTAAATAGGCGCTTCTTACCCCTCTCCCGCCTGCAATACGGGTACGTGAACCGTCTACATAATTGAGAAACCGATTTGTAACGTATGCGAGTACTAAATCAGTCAAATTGGCTTGAGTGATTGTACTGTTAATGGCTATAGCCGAAACCCATGTAAATTCCTCTGTAACCATGGGTAAGTTTCCTCTGCAAGCTTTTTCAAATTCCAAATCGGTAATTGGCCGCAAACTGCCCACCACAAGTACGCAGTTACATCATCATAGTTCAAATAGTTACAGGCTGTATTTTGGCCATCATCTAATTCATTTATTATATTATTTCCATTTAAATCACAACCAAATACAAGGGGTTCACTGTTTGTAATATTTATGCCATTTTCAGGTGCCAAAATACCATTTCTAGCATATACTATGGTCGAGTCTTACATGATTTATCTTTTCACAATAGTACTTATCTAAAGATTGCAAGCAATTCTTTTTGTTTGTTGCGCGGAGGTTAAGGTATTTTAAAAATCTACATAACCTTGTTGCATAATTTAATATTTCATGCAAAAAAAGGCTCGATATCCATTCGGAAAAACAGCGAAATCAGGTTTGAATTCTGCAGAGGATACTCTGCCTGTTGGCTAACCGCCTGCTACACCACCAAGTCTACCCACACCACTTGGATTAGCACCTGCATTTGGAGTGTTTATTGTGGTTAGGGGAAGTCCATAGTGAGTATAGTCCGTTGTTGTATCACCTGCAGCAAAGGCTCCTTCGGTTACCTACAGCATTTCAATGGCGAATACTTTTATTTCAATCAAGTCTGTACTGCTAACCCCATTAGAGCCATAATTCCATTTCAACTGCATATTTGGGGCAATAAAAGTACCGATACCATTTGCTCCCCTATAAATAAAGGCACCAATAGCAGGGTTGGTAACCTCATTGTAAGCAATGCAAGGCGTAAGCAAATCCGTATTTACCGTACTGCCAGCGACCGCAATATTTCCTGCATTAGAGAGGTGGGCATATTTCCAATCGCCTACACCGCCCCGGCGAAATTTTACAAATACCCATGCTGCATCAAAATTTAATGGTCCTGAGTTGGTGCGCCGGTTATCTTCCTAACCTACCGAAAAGCGCACCTGTACTGTTTGATTTGTTGTATTTATGCCTGCCAGTGAAATATTCGCTAAAGAAATATTATTGGCAAAATGCGAAAGAGGCCAAAGTAGCAGGAATAAAATAAACAATTTTTTCATAACTTATTT
>JBBQXO010000265.1:0-4986 GCA_038209595.1 Chitinophagales bacterium | reverse complement strand
GGAGGCAAAAGAATTAATTGAAAGGTCTATTCGGTTGAATGATAAAAACGGTTTAGCATACCAAAATTTAGGTATTTATTACCAGAAAAAAGGTAATATTGTGAAGGCGAAGGAAAATTTCGATATTGGTAGGGGCCTGGAATGAGGATTTAAAATATTTGTAAAATTTAGCAATTATGAAATATGTAACAATTCAAAAAGTACGACAAGAATAGTATAATAGAAAATTGACAAAGTTTAAAACGATACAAAAAGTACAAAAATTTCGTATATTTAAGAGCTATCGGCAATGGTAGCGGACCCAACAAGAATAGATAAACATCAATAAATATGACTTTTAAATATCTAATAAAAAACGCTACAATTATAAATGATGGACAAAGTACAGTGACCGATATTCTCTTTTATGATAACCGTATTCAGAAAATTGGCGACATAAATGTAGAACCTGAATTCAAGGTAATTGACGGAACTGGCAAATATTTATTTCCAGGAATAATTGACGGGCAAGTTCACTTTCGTGAACCTGGACTGACACACAAGGGCGACCTGTATTCAGAAAGTAGAGCAGCGATAGCAGGCGGTGTAACTTCATTTATAGATATGCCCAATACCATTCCAAATGTATTGACCATTGAAACACTTGCCAAGAAATATGAATTAGCTTCACAGAAATCTTTGGCAAATTACTCTTTCTTTTTGGGTGTAAATGGTGATAATATTGATGAAATAATCAACACAAACACCTCTAAAATAATTGGTGTTTCAGACGATGGTTTGTATTTTACAAAAAAAGGAAATCTGTTAGCGGACAACCCTGAAACAATGGAAAAACTATTTGCCAACTGCAAATCCATAATTGCTATTCATTCAGAAAAAGAACAAATAGTTGAAGAGAATGAAAATACTTATCGTGCAAAATATGGCGAGAATATACCTATAGAATTTCATCCATTAATAAGAAGTGAAAAGGCTTGTTATGAAGCGACAAAAAGAGCAATTGAATTAGCAAATAAATACAAAGCAAGATTACATATTTTGCATTTGACAACGGAGGCAGAAACACAATTATTCCGAAACGATATTCCTATAATCGAAAAAAATATTACAACAGAAGTATCTGTTCATCATCTTTGGTTTTCCGACAAAGACTACCCTCGTTTGGGTAATTTGATAAAATGGAATCCTGCTATAAAAACAGAAAAAGACAGGCAAGGACTTTTGAAAGCATTATTGGACGATAGAATTGATATAATCACAACCGACCACGCACCACACACTTTAGAGGAGAAACAAAAGTCATATTTTCAATCAATGTCGGGAGCACCTTTAGTGCAACACTCTTTGAATTGTATATTGGAATTTTACAAACAAGGTCTCATTTCATTAGAGAAAATTGTAGAGAAAATGTGCCATAACCCTGCAATACTGTACCGTATTGAAAAAAGAGGATTTATCAGAGAAGGCTATTATGCAGATTTAACTTTAGTTGATTTAAACAAAAATTGGACGGTAACAAAAGACAATATTTTATACAAATGTGGTTGGTCGCCCTTGGAAGGAACAACTTTTACAACCAAAGTATTAAAAACCTTTGTAAACGGAAATATGGTTTATGACAACGAAAAATTTGATGAGCGTATAAAAGGGCAAGCATTAGTTATCACAAAAGAATAGAAAATACATATTGACAATGTTCCAAGACAGAAAATTAATCATAGCCACAAAACACGAAAAAGAGAAAGTTATTGCCCCACTATTAGAGAATGCATTGGGGGTTTCGTGTTTTGTAAATGAAAACTTTGATACGGATGTGTTAGGCACTTTTACAGGTGAAGTAGAACGTGAACTTGACCCGATTGCAACGGCAAGGCAAAAATGTTTGCGAGCAATGGAGTTAAGCAATTGCGATTTGGGTATAGCAAGCGAAGGCTCATTTGGACCACACCCATCTATGTTTTTTTTAAGTGCAGATGATGAGTTTATAATTTTTATTGATAAAAAGAATAATTTAGAAATTATAGCCAGAGAATTAAGCACAGCAACAAATTTTAATGGAAAAGAGATTAAGAATGAAGAAGAACTTTTGGAATTTGCAAATGCAATAAACTTTCCATCGCACGGACTAATTCTTCGTAAAGCAAAAATGGACAACAGTAATATCTTTAAAGGTATTACCCATATCAACCACTTAAAAGACGCATTCACAGAATTGTTTGATAAGTTTAAGTCAGTATATGCAGAAACAGATATGAGAGCATTGTATAATCCTTCTCGTATGAAGGTAATTGAAACTGCAACTCAAAAATTGGTAACCAAAATTAATTCCTTATGTCCGAAATGCAGCAAACCTGGCTTTGGAATTACAGATGCTAAAAGAGGGTTAGAGTGTAGTTTATGTGGCTCACCTACCAATTCAACATTAAGCTATACTTACGTTTGCCAGCATTGTCAATATGCAAAAGAAGAAATGTATCCAAATAATAAGACGGCAGAAGACCCTATGTATTGCGACTATTGTAACCCTTGACAAGAACCACAGCCACAGAAACAAGGGTTTGGCTATAGGCTGACGGGAGGTTGCAGTTTCCCCATGAGTTCTCCATGTGACATTTGTTCGGGCAAGAAGCATTCTAAGCACCACTTTTACTTAACTTTAAATTTTTAATCAATATTTGGCGTTGGTTCCGGGCAGTAAGTTAAATGAATTCCCAACAATCGGCAATACGTAACAGTTGGCAGATATTATAAAGACTCTACTATAAATAATATTCCTTCTGCTTTGGACAGACTGCTTTGGAGAGACAAAGCATCAACAACTTATTGCCGCAGAATATAGAATCGACAGCCCAAGAGTTGGAAACTTCACTTTTCTCGTTTCTTACAATTTAACTTACGGACTATAAATTTCAAAAGACACAATACTTAGTATCAGGACAAATAAGAAAGGTGTTGCAGGTACGTATCCAAGATAAGACCTTGGAAAAATTTTTATTTTTAAGAATAAATATGTTACTTCTGGCATTGGAAATGTAATTGATATTAAAAAAAAGTCGTTGGTAAAGGAAGAGAATGACGACTTCATATCTTCACAAAGTGACACTTTAATTTTTCATTGAGTTAATATATTTACTGGTACTAACTATGGATAACAATCAAAATTCCTTGGCTTTCAAAAATCATCGGCTTGGTAGAAGAAGAATAATATCAGCCAACATTTAGTCGTACAACAGATAAGCCAAAAAAAATAAAACGGACAAAAACAAAACGCAAAAGCCCAGACCATTCGGATCGGGACTTTTGGCTATACGCTGATCAGCGATATCGAGCCTTATGTAGTTTTGTGGAATTTATAGGGTGCCCACAGTTTGATTTGAGGAGGGTTTTTTGCAACCAACAGGAGTTCTGTATCAATTTGCAATACTATTTGCACATAAGTTCCCTTACCCAAATTGAAAGGGATTTCTTGTGTTTTCGTAAATGGTTTTTTTATCATAGACCTATGGCATTATTTTTTTTCATAGTTGTTGACGGCGATGCTTTTATTTTAATACTTTTTCTGTTGGAATCTATTATGTTTACCATGGTACCATTTTGGTTTGAATGACTGATTATTCTTTCCATTCTACCTGATTTACAGGATGGGCAAAGACTGTAATCTTCACCCGTACGCTGGAACATTTACAAACTGAAAGGAATGATAACTTTAGGCATCGTTTTGGGAAGCTCCAATTGCTCGTGAATGGCAGCTATGCGTTGGTTTTTTTCGTTGTGTGCCAAATACCCGCCATGTCGTATTTTCCAAAAACTGTTTGGGCAGTAGGTGCTGAACAAACCGGCGAGCAAATTTCTCATGGTCCAACGTCATTTGCTTTTGCTTTTTACCATCAGCATAGTCCTTATAGTAAATTATATGTTGGTGCCGATAATCTCTGTTATGCGATGGCCGTCTATGGATGCTTTTCCTTCTGCTTTCGAGGGTACAGGGCACTTACCAACACATAGGCCATCTGTTTGTAAAGAAAAGCACAGGCACTGCCTGCACCGCGACATTTGGCACGCCCTACCTTATGCACCGTCTTTATATAAACAATGTATTGCTCAAAATCTGCCTGTGAAATGCCCGCAACTGTCTTGTTATTGTAATACTCAAACAGCAAAATCATTTTTGCAGTGTGGTTTTTTACAGTGCCTTTGCCCTTATCTTCGATCTGAAATACGCAACGTAGGTATTCTAACTAGCTTTGTGCATCGGCATTCAATGTTTTGGCCAAATTAGATTGTTTTTCAATTTTTGTTATTTTTGATGAATAACAAAAAAGAAGCTTTATTTTTGGAGGGCACTAGAGGATAGGGAGCTCGCCGCAGGTGTTGGTTGAACAGCGGTTTGGAAAAAGTGGCGATTCAGTGCTCCGCAGATCCCGTATTTCCGGGATGGTGATTCAAACATTAGTTCACAGCATTAATTCCATACCTACGAAATAGTTAAAAGCCCGCTCAAAACAAATCTACGAACCGCTATAAGCAATCTTGGGAATACGGTGTTCCATATTGCTAAGCAACTTGAAGACTGACTAATATCATATATGAAACATTTTATTACCGAAAATAAAATTATGTTTAAACTCTGTTATAAAGTAATTTTTTTTAAAAGAATAAAAAATAAGAGATTTTTTGTAAAAACTAAATATAAAATTCTCAATGTAAATTTTTAAAATCAACAATTCTTTTATTATGACGCAAAAGAATGAACCTCAAATAAATTCAGAAAATAATCTATCTTTTCAAAAAAAAGTATGGATAGTAACTGGAATACTTGCATTGGCAATAATTGTCTTATTGCTTTTGAAAGCCACATTTAGCGTTTTTTTATTAGTATTAGCAGGAACCCTCATAGCTATATTTTTTAGAGGGTTGAGCAATTTGATTCAACGTAAATCAAAATGGAAAGAAGGCATATGTCTGGCTATTTCCATTATAAGCACC
>JBBQXO010000264.1:0-5006 GCA_038209595.1 Chitinophagales bacterium | reverse complement strand
TGGCGAAGGATTTGTTTGGCGTGGAGTAATATTACCAAGATTAGAAAAAGAATTTAAAAACAAATCTTGGATTATAAGTTCTGTTTTGTGGGGAATATTTCACCTCTCATTTGGCGTTGGTAATCTTATTGTCTTATTACCGACATTGATATTCGTTCCTTTTATAACCTATAAAACAGTAAACACATGGACTGGAATTTTGTTACATGCAATTTTGTCCGGACCTGGATTTATAATATTAGCTCTTGGACTTATGAGTTGAAACAAATTGAAAACAGCTCAAGCAGCTAACACATGGTTTATTCAATTTGTGCGGAAGTGTAAGGCTTTTGCAAAAGCTGTCCCTTTGGAAGGACTTTTTTTTTCGCTTTGCAAATGACTAATAAAATATTATCATTGTCAGTAATATTTCGGCAGACAAAGTTTCAAACCCCAAACTGAAATAAACCGCGAAAACGATAGCGGTTAGGCTAAGTGCGATACATTGAACATATTACAAACAGGAAAATTGACAGATAAAAAATATCTTCTACATATAAAACATCCTAAAATTGTTAATAAAAATTTAGGTTTCAATGACTTATGACTGCTCATTGAAACGAGCATTTAAAACACCACTATTTTGTGATTTTATAAAAGTTCATACAGATTATGGCTTAATGGCCAAAGTGACGGCTTGTACTGAAGATGAAAATTGGGGAAAAGTCGGTTCAAGTAACAAAGGTTTATTTTCTGTTGACAATGTAATTGAACGAAAAGAAAATTTATATTGGCAAATCCAGGTTGATAATTTTCAATCATGGATTTTTTGGTATTTAAAAGATCGTGGGAGAATGGAAAAGCACCGAAAAGGAAAATATTAAAAATCTGGTAGAATATACCCATTCTTTGTATTCTAAAATTCCACTACTATACCCTTTGGGCTGGATTTCTGCAAAAAATGTTGGAAAGATTGTATGACAAGAATGTTAGAAAACGTAAGGTAAATAGTTTATAATAGTAAACCATATTTATATAAGTAGAATTGCATGAACCACCAACTTTAGCTTTTACATTAATGGAGGGCTTACATTTGCCCAACCGCCTATTTTACTTTTTTGTCTTCAGCAAAAAGCGAAGTAACGTTTTATTTATTCTCCCTCTTTTTAAATAAATCTTCATGCAATTTTTGCAATATAAGGAACCCTTTGGTTTTTTCCAATATGCAATCTCTTTTTACTGGAGCTAAAAAATTGATTTTTCCTAACTGTTTGCATCGCATCTAATGCCCTGATGACGGCCGGTTTTATCTTAAAGGCCTTGCCATCAGTATATTTAAGCCCCAGCTTTATGCCTATGCTAATGAAGCCTACTTTGTCATGGTACTATGCAGTAACCTTATCAACGGTTAACCCATTAAAAATGGTAATATACCTGAAAAGGTAGTCTGTTTTTGGAATATATAAATACCATTTGCCCAACTAAAGGCATATTCCAAGATTGGAATTATTCCTAATGATGATAATGATGATTTCAATCAAAAGGAATCCAATATGATACCCCACATGTTTCTTTTCATCAGCAGAAGATACCATTGCCTAATTGATGCTGCTGATTAAAAGGGAATAAAGTTTATTACATAAACAAAAACCCCATTTACCTCATTCCTGCTTTTTATTAATGTTTTCAGCATTTAGTTTTGAAAAATAATAAACAGAATATGGCCCAAAAGGACACTTTGTTAATTGACAAAATAAATGAGTTGGAGCAGGAAATGAAGAATACATCACTTTGGCAAAAGGAAGCACCGCGCTGGGTCAATTATTTTGAAGAAAAAATATTTGCAGATGGGAAAGATTTTGCTGAATGGCTTCAGTATGTATTTATTCCGAACCATCTGAATATATCTGGCCATATATCATCTGTAAAGGAAAAAAAATTTATTGTACCTCCTGCCATTAAATTCTTCGGTGAGGATGTGCACAAAGGAAAATTACTTCGGGTTTTGATAGAAATAGATGGCTTACTCTAATTTATGAAAAATTGAAACTAATCAGGCTTATTAGAATACTCCTGAACGGTGGATTCATTTGATAGCCACGTATTAGCATTCTGCATAACGATCTGGTATAGTGATTACAATAATCATAAGAGGTTTTTTGATTAATAAGATAAATTATGATTTCAACACTATTGTTTAGAGGCGGTCTGGTTTAGTTATGGATCAATATTTTATAGGTGCAGATCCGCTCGAAAGAAAAACGGTAATGGTAATATTTTTAAATGAACAAAATAAATGGAAATAGTAATAGTCTTTATCTTTTTTATATTCTGTGCAGGGTCAAGCCTTGCAATTACAATGTTAAAAGTTAAAATAGTATTGGATTGATGCCAGACTCATTGGACTCTTTTTTATAACGACTACTATTATATTTCTTATGCTCTCTATTAGAGAGATAAGGAACACACACCGGAAAAAGTACAACTACAGAATATACAATAAAAGGTTAGTTATAAAAATAAATGAAATGAAAAAATTAATAGTATTAATCTTAGGCATAAATCTCTATGGTTTCACCGTTGCACAAAACGTAGGGGTAGGCACCAGCCTGCCAATAATGAAACTGCATGTGGTAAATACTGATAGTGCAGTTGCAGTATTTGAAAATTCACAAATACTGAATACTAATGTAGGTACCGGCTTGTATTTTAAAACTGGTAATGGTCCATTCCAATATACCGGTGCGATGAAAACCATTGGAACAAATATTTCTGGAGCAAGGCTAGCACTTTTTACATACGCATCTAATAGGCCAGATCAGTTGCTGGAGCGGCTTAGTATATTGGACAATGGTAGTGTTGGAATTGGTACAACTGCTCCAGATGCCAGTGCGCTGCTCGATTTATCTTCTACCTCAAAAGGATTGCTATTACCCCGGGTTACTGAGGCACAAAAAAATGCAATCTCCTCACCAAAGCCAGGATTAATTATATACCAAACAAATGGGAATAACGGTATTTACATATACACGCTTGATGGCTGGATTCACCAGATTTCTGAAACTTCTACCGATAATGCCTGGCAATTTAATGGTCAAAATATTTACGCCACTAATACGGGAAATGTTGGCATTGGCACACAAGCAAATTCGTTAGCTAAGTTTACCGTTGGAACAAATTCAACTGCTTACGGGCTTTTACATACCGATGGGAATGTACTGGTTGGTACTTATGTAAATCCTTCAAGCGGCCAGTTTGGAACCAAGTCTAATCACCGGTTGAGTTTTTTTACAAACAATAGTGGCGAGCAAATGACCCTGCTTCAAAATGGTAATCTTGGCCTTAATACTACTGCACCCCAAACAAAATTGCATGTAAACCCTGCTGGTGCCGGCAGCATCCTGGTGGGCACGAATAAAACATCTGGCGGCTTTACCAACCTGGAAATAGGAATTTCTGCAGCAAGCGGCGGTAACGGTTTTATTCAGGCTACAAAAGCAGCAGGTACGGCTGGTGGAAGCCTTTTATTAAATCCAAATGGGGGGAATGTGCAAATTAATTTCCCTTCAAACTCCAATTCATATTATCCATTAGACATCAACCAGACAAGCCAGGCCTTTGGAATAAGGTTGCGCAACAACATCAGTAATTACCAGCATGACTGGGATATTTATTCGTCTGTTACCACATTTTCCTCGCCGGCAGTCGGTTTATTTTTTGCTTTCAATGGGCAAACACGATCTTACATCGTTGCAAATGATGGCAGCTACAATACCGTTAGTGATGCAAGGTTTAAAACAAACATTCAAAACATTGGCAACGTAATGGAAAGGGTGATGCAACTTCAGGCCAAAAGCTACGAAGTGGAAACTGCTAATATTGCACCCAAAGCTTCTACCGGTTTTATTGCGCAGGAAGTTTTACCATTATTTCCAGACCTGATTTCTACATTTGAACATCCAACAAAAGATACCAGCGATCAGAAAGTTTATTACGGTATAAACTACGCCGGCTTTGGCGTAATAGCTATCAAAGCAGTACAGGAGCAACAGGTAATCATAGAAGCACTGCAAAAGCAGATTGGTGTAATGCATAAAGATATAGAAGCATTAAACCAATTAATCAAAATTGGCTTACCCAAAACTCAATGAATATAAGAATTATGCTTGCCTTAAAATCGAAGATGGAGAGAAGCCGGAATAATTTGCCAGGTGTAAAAATTAAATGGATCAAACACAAAAGTATAATCAATAAATCGCCTTGTGCCAACGGATATCCTATCGGATAATTATTAGGAATTTCATCATGTAAATGGGAGATAAGTATGACAAAAATAAAATCAAGGGTGGTTAACTAAAAAAATTCAAATATGAATGAGCAATCATGCAGACCAATAAAAATATTATAAGCAACTGCATAAATCCCCACGAGGTGCCGCACACAAGGCACGAATGAGTATTAAGGGACCTGCTTGCCCACAGGCAGGTTCCATCACCGCAAAGGTGGGACCGGTATGACAATTTAAAAAAGCAGCCGATAGGCAGCGCACTAAAAATACACACATGAAAAATAAATTCATCATCGCTTTTGCATGCCTTTTTAGCCAGCAGTTAATGGCGCAAAGCATAGGCATTGGCACTGTTACACCCAATGCGAGTGCCCGGCTTGATATTACCGCTACCAATAAAGGATTGCTGATACCGAGGGTAGCTCTCATCAGTATTACAGATGTGGTTACTATTCCTTCGCCCGCCAACTCCTTATTGGTGTATAATACAACGACAGGCGTTTTTCCTAATCCGTTAATTCCCAGTTATTATTTTTGGAATGGAACCAGGTGGACACAGATTTTAAGTGATATAAGCAGTGGGGTAAACATATGGTCGGTTAATGGGAATGCAGGTACAAACCCTGCTGTAAATTTTATTGGCACTACAGATAACCAACCGTTTTTAATAAAAGTAAACAATCAAAAATCGGGGGGCATAGAAAATATTAATAAAACAACATCCTTTGGTTACAAAGCA
>JBBQXO010000263.1:0-5011 GCA_038209595.1 Chitinophagales bacterium | reverse complement strand
CGTACTTGTTGTAAGAAATGATTTAAAGGGTAGGCTTTGGTTAGGTACTTTCAGTAAGGAAATTTGCTACTTGTATAATGGAAAAATATTTAATAAGTACAACGACAGCCTTATTGCAAAGCTAAATTTCAGGCAAAGTATAAATCAGTTTGTATTTATGCCCGATGGGACTATTTATATAACTGATTTATATAAGATATATAGAATAAGTAAGGACGACGAAGTTTTAGATCTCGAGCCCTTTTATCCGTATCAAAAAAAGAATGTGCCAGTTGCTGCGCCTAATTTATTTTGGTTTCGTAATCAGGTAGATATATTAATTGATGATTCCTTGTATTATTTTGATGGTAAAAAATTCAATTATTATAAACCCTTTAAAATTAAATCAACAGAAAAGACCATTTTTGGTAAAATACTCACTCCAGGTGACACCCCTAGGATAACATTTCCTTTTGATATTATTAAACAATCAGATAATTTATTCAGTACAACCAATGGTGCCTGGGAATTAGACACTATTCGAAATCAGATAAAGGAACAATTTTTGGCGGGGAGAGCTATTTCATCAACTATTTTAGATAAAGAAGGCATTTATTGGTTTTGTACAATTGGAGAAGGTGTTTTTAAACTGGCTTCAAAATACGCTTACACGATTCCTTTTCCTTCAAAGGAGGGCTTTTTCAAAGAAGTTTTCAGTATCAGTAAATGGCATAATAAAATTTATGCTGGATTGGGTCAAAGCCGGCTTGCTATTATTGAGGAAGGGAAATTGGCAAAAATCCGTGATTTTAGTTCCTATTTGAAAATTAGCCCGAATAATCTTACCACCAATCGGTTGAAATGTATGAATGCGGATTCAGATGATTACCTATACTTAGGATACGATGCTTTTTTGGTGAGATTTTCTGAAAATAATCAGCTTGTAGAACCAGTTACAACGGCTAAATCTATAAACTATCTAAAAAATAATCAACTATTGATTTCCACTTCAGGTGGAGTTCGTTTATTGGACGGTTTTTCGTTAAAGCGTATGATCACTCTTTATCCTAATCGCAGTACGGTTTCTGTTTACCATGAGTCTTCTGTGTATTTTGGTACCCTCAACGGTTTGTATGTTTTAAGGCCTAATGGGAAAATTGATTTCTTGGGAGAAAATGAACCTAGACTTCAAAGAAGAATAACGGATATATCTGTTTATAAAGATAAAATATGGGTAGGTACAAATGATATGGGAACTGTGGTTCTGGAAGATGGTAAACCCTCCTTTGTATTAAATGAAAAAACTGGATTAAGCAGTAATAACTGTAAAATCATCTTTACGGATCGTAATTTTCTTTGGGTGGGTACAAATAAGGGATTAAACAAAATTTCATTTAGTGATGGTAAGATTGTTATCCAGACTTTCAATGATTATGATCTTTTGCCCTCTAATATAATCAACGCTATTTATGCTGATTCTTCAGAAGTTTGGGTAGGTACTCCTGAAGGTATTACCTACTTTAAAGCAGATGCAATCAATTCATTATCTGCTTGCAATTTGTATATTGAGAAAGTTAACAATAAAAATCCATCCCTTAAAGCAGGTAAAATTAGCCCCATTCTTTTATCTTATAATGAAAACAGACTAGAGGTATCCTATGTGGGGATTTCAATGAAATCAGGTGGAGATATCCGCTATCATTATAACCTTGAAGGGCTGGATGAGGACTGGATTTCAACTACCAGTCAAATGATTGAATATGCTTCCCTTCCGCCGGGTAATTATTCCCTGAAGCTTTATGCTGAAAATAAATTTGGCTTGAAAAGCCCAATGATTTCAGTACCAGTAATTGTTTCTCCTGCATTTTGGCAAACCAAATGGTTTTACGTCCTGTTTATTTTGGTATTTGCTGGTATTTTATTTCTGCTTTTTTATATACGAAAAAGGAATCTTGAAAAACTTTATGAAAGAAAAAGCGAGATTCAACAACAGATGGCCGAACTGGAACAACAGGCTTTGCAATCCCAGATGAACCCTCATTTTATATTCAATTGCCTCAACAGTATACAGCAATTTATATTAACTAACGAACCAGATGAAGCAAACCGGTTCCTTACAAAATTTGCCACACTGATAAGAGAAACCTTGGAAAATTCCACCAGTAAATATATTTCTTTGAAAAAGGAGATCGATTACCTCGAAAGGTATCTGGAATTGGAATGCTTGCGATTTGGGAATACATTTACCTATACTTTTCATGTAAATGATAATTTGGATATTGGGAAAATCCAGATACCGGTCATGCTGTTTCAACCATTTATAGAAAACTCAATAAGACACGGAATCAGAAACAGACCGGATACAAAAGGGGAGGTAACGATTCATTTTAATAAGGAGGGTGAAAATTTGGTGGGCTTGGTTCGTGATAATGGAATTGGGAGAGAAAATTCCAGAAAAATGAAATCCGATATACATATCGAATACCAAAGCCGCGGAATGGAACTAACCCAAAAAAGAGCAGCCATTTTCAATTTGACCCTGGAAAATAAAATAGAGTTTACAATTTCAGATGTCAATCCGGAAGATGCGGAATTCCCAGGAACAGAGGTTGCTATAAAAATCAAAATCCTGCATAATGATAAGAAAAATTAATACTATATTACTTGACGATGAACCCGGTAGCCTCATAACCCTTCAGGGCCTGCTGGCAAGACATTGCCCGGAAGTAGATATTATGGGAGCCTTTCAAAATCCAAAAGAAGCTTTGAAATTTATCAGGAAATCACCACCCGATTTGCTGATGATTGATATTGAAATGCCTTTTATCAATGCTTTTAATTTCCTCGACCAATTGAAGCCTGTAGAGTTTGAAGTAATTTTTGTAACTGCGTTTAATAATTATGCTGTAAAGGCATTTAAATATGCTGCCATCGATTATTTATTAAAACCGGTCAGTCTCGACGAATTGGTGGAATCTATCAAGCGGGTGGTATTAAAGTTGGGTAATAAAAATAATCAGGGAGCAAAAATTGACGATTTATTGGATGTAATGCAATATGCACCTATTGGCTCGGTCATTATTCCTTTGCCGGGTAATACGGGTATTAAACTGGAGTCCTCCGCAAATATTGTTTTATTAGAAGCTAATGGCAGTTATACTTATCTGGAAATGCTGAATGGCCGGAAGGAACTAGTATCCAAAACACTTAAAGATTTTGAGGAACTTTTACCTGAAAATGATTTTTGCAGGATACACCACTCTTTTATCATCAACCTAAATCATATCAAAGAATATATTTATGGCAGAGGAGGATCCGTTATCATGGCAAATGGAACTCAAATTGAGGTATCTGTTCGCAAAAGAGCCGAGTTTGTTGCCCGGTACAAAAAATGAACCAAAGATTTCTTACCTTAGATTTGACCTAATGCTTACAAAAAAAAAGACCGGTCCTTTTCAGGAACCGGTCTTTTCTATTAAAAGGAGCTTTTTTTTATTGTTTTACAATCCGCTCTGTCAACTTTGTGTTTTCCCCGTTGAGGTTAAGCAAATAATTTCCGGCGGCCAAACTTGCTGGCAATTGGAGGCTTTGTGCCGCCGATCCACCTGCATGGTCTATGCTTTGGCTCATCAACACCCTTCCTGCCATATCGGTCAGTTGCAGCGTGTACCGGCCTTTTGTTAATCCATTGAACTGTAGACTCACCCGGTTTTGATTTACAATCGTCGGGAATACCGAGAAACTATTTTGGGTACTGCCAATATTCACTTTCACCACGCTGCTTGTTTGGTTGCTG
The DNA here is from genome assembly GCA_038209595.1 of Chitinophagales bacterium. Classification (GTDB taxonomy): domain Bacteria; phylum Bacteroidota; class Bacteroidia; order Chitinophagales; family Chitinophagaceae; genus Phnomibacter. Next base: position 1,236 of record JBBQXO010000263.1, on the reverse strand, counting down.
CCATCAAAGTCTTCGCTGCGAATCCGGTAAAAATGAGCGCCACTTCCCGGTTGTGTATGTACAAACTGATAAGTAGCCGCTCCGGTATTGATAGCTCTTACAAGCCCTGTTTTTCCAAAATCGCGTCCGTTTTTGCTATGCTCTATTTCGTAATGCTTAATTCCGGACTCGGTAGCTGTTTTCCAGGAAACGGTCACATTACCCTGCTTTTCGCTGGCGCTGATGCTGGTAAAGTTTACAGGTAAAATGCTTCCTGCATTCAATACAATCTGGAAACGATTGCTTGCCGTAGAAGCCACATCCGAGGTAGGCGTAAACCGGAAGTTGGTCACCATTTCCGGGGTTAGTTCCGTTTCGCTGTTGGTAAACAAATCGCGTAAAACAATGCGACCACCCGGCACAATGTCACCAGCAGGACGAAGCGCCAATTCATATTCGGTTTTGGCTACAGTGCCTGTCAACCATAAAAACAGTGTATCACTGCCTGATACCAGCGGACGCCCTTCGATAGTGAGCGCGGTATTTCCTCTCGACAAGGAGAGTCCAAGGTTGGAGGTGAAATTACCCACTCTTGTTACATCATCATTATCAGTAATGGCGTTGGCATTATTATTGGCAAAACTGGCAAGGGTGCCGTCAATCAACACTCTTTGGTCGTTGGCTTCCCTGCGATAAAGATTTGCTAACACCAATCCTGCATTGGAGACCTCAGTGGTTTCAAAAGGCCGGATGGAATTGCTTGAGTTTGCAATTTTATGCGTTTCCAAAATGGATAAAGATCCGACTGCATTTGGTTCCACCAAAACTGCTTGTCCGCTTTCGATAATTGGGGTAAAAGCATCGGCAGCCGGGTCATCAGTAAAAGGAGAGGGGATAGCGCGCCACTGACTTGCTACCTGTTTTACCAGCCGGTAACCACCCGCATTGTTGAGCCTAGGATCCCAAATCCAATATTGGTTTTCAATAAGCGTGGAGTTGTCGTTGCGCACGCTTTCAAAATTGATGGCTGAGGCAAAGGGATTGCCAAGCACCACAAATTTATTAGTCGCCGGGACAGGAACAGGAACATTCTGCGTACCCATTTTCAGGGTTCCCCATGGTCTCAGGGTCGTATTTTTTGAATTGGCAATAACTGTATTGGTACGGTCGCCTCTTACAAACAACATATAACCTTGCTCAGCAGGTGTTGCCAGTACATCAGGTGTATTGCTGGCACTCGACCAGCTACCGGAAGTG
>JBBQXO010000262.1:0-5120 GCA_038209595.1 Chitinophagales bacterium | reverse complement strand
TACAAAACCGATATAGGGATGAAGGGGGCTTTTAATTTAAAGGAAGTTGAAATAGCCGCCGATGAAATGGTTCATTGGGATAAGGCCCATTTATGTATAGGTGTTTCCGATACAAGGGGCATTGAAGAACAGCCGGTTGCTGGCTTTTTGGGAAAACAGATTCCCTTTGCAGCAGGGGTGCCGGGCAAATGGCTTGCTGCAAGGGGCGCCTCCCTTGAAGCAGACCTGTCTGAACATACACAGGATGACCTGCTTTCTTTCAGCATTCCACTCAAACTGCGTGGTTCAGAATCTTTGCAGGTAATTCCGGTGGGTAAATCCACCACTGTTCAAATAAAATCTCCCTGGACCTCTCCGAGTTTTACCGGAAAATTCTTACCCGAATATACACTTGGTAAAGATGGATTTGATGCCAATTGGCAGGTATTGCATTTCAACCGCGACTTTCCGCAGGTATGGAAAAATCAGGAGTATGACGCAAGCGATTTTGCCTTTGGCATGAGTCTTTTGCAACCTACCGACCACTACGCCAAAACCACGCGGTCAGTAAAATATGCCATCCTGCTTATTGGCCTCACTTTCGGGTTCTTCTTTTTGCTGGAAGCGCTTCAGGGCCATAGGGTGCACCCGGTGCAGTATATTTTAACCGGTATTGCGCTGGTGGTTTTCTATACCTTACTGTTATCCATCGGCGAAGTATTGGATTTCAACCTTGCCTATGCCATTGCAGCACTGGCCACCACCGGTCTGATTACAAGCTATGGCAGACACCTTTTTAAAAGCCTGAAGAATGCCCTTGTGTTAAGCGGATTTCTGGGAAGCCTGTATGCTTTCATTTTTGTACTCATTCAACTGGAAGACCGGAGTCTACTCGCAGGTAGTATCGGGCTATTTATCCTGGTCGCTATTGCCATGAATATCAGCCGAAAAATTACCTGGTTCGAAAAAGAAACTACCTCTGAAGTACCAACTATTGAATCTTAATTTTTAAAAATCCAAATATTTTAATGTTATGAAAATCAATCCTTTTTTTAAGCAACCCATCTTCGTTACAGGAATTCTCCTGCTCCTATTTTCCGGCTTCCTGTTTGTAGTGCCACAAATTTTCCCATCCGTTCAGACAGATGTAACCATGGGGTTCTTTATGTTTCACTATGCTATCACAGTGATGTACTTTTTTGCCGTGTTATTGGCCGGGCGGTTTAAACGTGGCCGGAATGGTCTGCCGTTAGTCATCATCAACCTGTTGTTATTTTTTATCAGTGCCTTTTCGCTCAACAGAGAGATGAATCTCTTTCATGATTCGGTAGAATGGCTACAGATTCTGCTAATCGTTTCCTGCATTAATCTGTTGGTTATGAGTTTGCAAATGAAGGTTCCAAACTTGCTGTTATGGGTACAGACTTTTCTGCTATCCATCAGTATATGCCTGTTTACCTACTATGCTATTTACCTCGTGCCGGTCTATCCATTCGGATTAATGGGTACCATAGCCATTGGTATTGGGTTACATGCATTTGTCCCGCTGCTATTGACCATTTATGCCATTAAAATTCTGCGCATGCAAACAAGGCAGGAGCCTGTTTTAAACATTACATTTGCAATAGCCACTACCCTTGTAATACTGGGTACCTCTATTTTTGCCTGGCAGTGGCATGTAAAAATGCAGAAAATTGAGTATGTGTACAACCGGGCAACCGTGCCTGATCAGATAGGCTGGCCGGCCTGGGTGGAAGTGATGCAGGAAATTCCGCTCACTTCTTTTACCGAAAAAATCATAAAGTCTGATTTGGTATATACGGTTGCCGATCAGGAAAACGACTTTTTTAATATGCCAACCTTAAGTTGGGACGAAGCCAAAAAACATGATCCTTTAGTGGTGGTAGCATCTCTTTTTAGCAGCGATCTTTCCATCCCAAAAGATGACAGGATACAGATGCTGCAGGCAAGAAATGATAATACTTATGCCACCGAACAAAGGCTTTGGAGCGGCAATAACCTCGAAACAGTTCACCTGAATACCGAAGTGAAAATCTGGCCTGCCATGCACCTGGCTTATACTGAAAAAACCATCACCGTTGCCAACCGGAGTTCAGAAAAACGTTGGAGAGGCAGTCAGCAGGAAGCTATTTATATTTTTCAATTGCCCGAAGGCGGGGTGGTTAGTTCTTTATCACTCTGGATTGATGGCAGAGAAGTAAAAAGCGTTCTTACCACCAAGGGGAAGGCTCAAAAAGCGTACAACACCATCGTTGGAGTGGAGGTACGGGATCCTTCGGTGGTTCACTGGCAGGAAGGTAACCGGGTATCGGTCAGGGTTTTTCCGGTGATGGGGAATGATGCCCGTATTTTTAAAATGGGCATTACGGCGCCTTTACCAGAGGTAGACGGACAGATACGCTATGAACAGATACAGTTTCAAGGGCCTGATGCGAGAAATGCAACCGAAAGGATGAGGATTCATTTAGTGGAATCAGCCGGCATAAAACCAATGACCGTAGCCCTGAAAAAGCAGGACGATGCCCAATACGTGTATGATGGAAAATACCGTCAAGACCTGATGTTGTCTATTCCATCTCAGACCATTACGCCTCAGCACTTTGTAACCGAAGGCACAACTTTTGAATTATCGGATTATAAACCCTCTGCTACCCCTCAATCATTTTCCACATTGTATGCCGATATCAATGCCGGGTGGAATAAAAGAGAATGGGCAGCCTTGCTGGCAAATACCGGAAACCGGATCCTGAAAGTATATGAGGAGGACTGGATAACGGTGACACCGGAAAATGGCGATGATGTTTTTGAAAGGCTTCAAAAAAGACCGATGACGCTCTTTCCTTTTTATGCCATAAAAAAGGAGGAAAACGCACTGGTCATTTCAAAATCAGCCGGAAATACACCCTCTGTTTCTCAGATAAAAAATAGCAGTGGGTTTGATGCACTGAGTGCTGCAGCCTCCGTAGGACATCAATATTTTGTTTACAATCTTGGTCAGCAACCTTCGCTATATATCAGCAGCCTCAGGGAAATGCGCTTGTTTCACTATGCACAAGGTGATATGGGTAAACTGGTTTCATACCTTAGCAATAATACCTTCGAAACGGATGCAGAAAACAGCAATCTGGTGGTTTATCACGATGCCGGTCTGCAAATATCCCGAAGCGAAATCCCGGAGGTTTCCACAGCACCCGATCACCTGCTCAGGTTATTTGCCTACAGCCATATCATGCAGCAAGGCGGGTTACATATGCTGGCAAATGATTCAACCGCCATCGCACTACAGGAAGGCAATCTGGGAGAACTGGCTGCCTATGCACATATCGTTACGCCTGTATCGAGTATGATTGTGTTGGAAAGTCAAAAGGACTATGATCGTTTTGACATTGACACCAATAAAAAAGGATTACAAAATGCCACCATGCAAAACAATGGGTCAGTACCCGAACCACATGAATGGGCTTTGATCATCATCGGTTGTTTACTATTAATCTACTATCGTTTCTCTCATAAATTTCAATTTTCATGGCTCAAAAAATAAAATTACTCATCAGTTTACCGGAGCTGCTTGGAGGGGTAAAACCCTTGGCCTGGCCTGCTTTGTATGCTATTCTTTTACTGGTAAGTATGGGTGATTATCTTCCTTGGGAGCAACCCAATTTCTGGCTGGGCTTAATCGGGCTCCTTTGCTATATACGCTATCCATTAGCAGAAAAAGGGAACTACCGGTTTTTGGCAGCCTCCATCCTTTTCCTGTTGATTTATTTATTTCTTCCGGTAAAAACAGTTTTCTTTTTCGCCATCCTGTTTGCCTTTCTTTATGCAGTAGAGGCCATTTCGGGAAAATTAAGCCTGGGCATTCTGGCCATTGCATTTCTCATGTCGCCGGTTGCCAATTATGCAGCCGAGGTATTTAGTTTTCCCATCAGGTTGCAGCTATCCGCCTTGGCTGCAGGCATATTAGATTTCACTGGCAAAGCAGCGCTGGCAAAGGGAAACACCATTTTCTATAACGGGCTCGACTTTGATGTAGATCAGGCCTGTATGGGGTTGAACATGCTGGTAAGTTCTATGCTGGTGGCGCTTCTTTCCCTTTGGATTTTTGAAAAGAAATGGCAACGCCGGATGCCCTACCATGCACTTCCATTAATTTTAGGAGTGTTTTTTATAACCAACTTACTGGCAAATCTTTTCAGGATTATACTATTGGTTTATTTTGAAATTCCCCCTGAAAATTGGATGCATGAAACCATTGGAATCATCTGCTGGTTGGTGTATGGCATTATACCGGGTGTAGCTATTTTACGACATTTACTCAAGCAATGGGGTGGCTATGAAAGGGTGATACCGGTAAAAAAATATCCCGAGCCGGCTTTGCGCTTTTATGGTCTGTCGCAGGTTGGGTTGTTTGTTGTGCTATCCGTTTTAATCCATACCACCGGACTCAGGAGTCATTATGGTGAAAACGGGCCTTCTCTTTCTCGTACCGATATACCCGGATTTAACAAAAAGAAACTGGAGGATGGCGTCACTTCGTTTTCAAATGATCAGGCCTTGATATACATAAAACCGGTTCGGGGCTTTTATAGTACTGATCACAACCCGGCTATCTGTTGGAAGGGCAGCGGCTATGCTTTTCATAAAATAATGGCAACAAGCATTCAGGCAACACCTGTTTATCAGGCCGAACTGACCAAAGAGGGTAGCAGGCTACATACGGCGTGGTGGTATGAAAGTGGTTCGCACCGCACCAACTCTCAATGGGTATGGCGGAAAGATAATTTTAAAAACGGCATGCCTTACGTGCTGGTAAATGTGACGGCCTCTACCGAAAAGGGTTTGGAAGTGGCGGTGAAAAACTGGATGCAGCAAAGAGATGCGGTGTTATCTTTACAACCATGAAGGCTTTTAATGGCTGAACTAAATAATATTGGGTAGCCTTGATCATGAAAAAAAGTATTGGCTACAAGTTGGTGAAAATTACTGACTCGGGTTAAAAGTAGAATGAATTACCTATAAAAAAATGAGTGTAGGATCCTTTTGTGAAACAAAAATAATAATAAGCTTCAGTGCATGATGAGGCGAAGAACCTTGCAGTTTGAAATTTCAGCATTAGGTTC
>JBBQXO010000261.1:0-5162 GCA_038209595.1 Chitinophagales bacterium | reverse complement strand
CAAGGTCTTGTGCAGGATGCTGACAATGATGGTGTAGCAGATGGGGATGATGCATATCCCGCTGATCCTTACCGCGCTTTCAACAACTACCTGCCAACTTCTTCTTACAATACCCTGATGTTTGAAGACCTATGGCCTGCTAAAGGAGACTATGATTTTAATGATCTGGTACTTGATTACAAAATGAACCGGGTAACCAATGCTCAAAATCAGATTGTAGACATTCTGTTTACCTATAAAGTAAATGCTATAGGTGCCGGATTTAAAAACGGGTTTGGTGTTGAGTTTACCGGTATTCCTGCTTCTGCAGTGTATGAAGTGAAAGGAAGTAATATTAAAGGCAATGTGCATAAATTTGAATCCAATGGATTGGAAGCAGGAACCAAACACCTTACTTTCATAGCTTTTGATAATGCGATAAATGAATTGCCTTATGCGGGTGGTGGTGTGGTTGGGGTAAACACAACCATAGGTGCTCCCAAGCAAAAAGTAACAGAAAAATTAATTATTCTTTCATTAATGAAGGATGGGAAACCTGCCAACGGTAATGCTCTTAGCCTCAAAGAATTAGGTTTCGATCAATTTAATCCTTTCCTGATTGTGAATCAAACACGGGGACGAGAAGTGCATCTTGCCGACAAGGCTCCTACTGCTTTGGCCGACCCGAAACTATTTAATACAAGTGACGACGGAAGCAATGAAGGTTTAAACAGATGGTATAAATCTAAAAATAACTTCCTTCCATGGGCATTGAACGTTCCTATGTCAGTTCCTTACCCTGCTGAAAAAGTAAATATTCAAAAAGGATTTCCTTTGTTTAAAGATTGGGTAGAAAGCAATGGCGCCAAAAATGCCGACTGGTATACCCCATCAAATCAGATTCTGGTCAACCTTTATCAGTAAACAATAAATAAGCTTATAAAAAAAGAGTCGTAAGCAGGTACGGCTCCTTTTTTGTTATTTGACAGTTTATTTCCAGGTTAAAAAAACAATATGAAAGGGAAGGTACTGCTTTAGTTATCTGTTTAAAAAACAATATCCATTAATAATATACTTGTCGGAAAAACGAAACGAATTTTAGATACCCAAAAAAGCCTGTCCATTTTTGGGAAAAGCTTCAGCGATTTTTACCAATAGGAGCTAAAACAGTTCCTGATTCAACGTTTAAAGTTGAAGAATCACATCTTACCTGAAAGCTGCATAATATTTTATAGGTTTTCATAATAGAAAAGCGCTAAAATTTAACCCAATTTGGGACATAGATTTACAAATTTTTTCCATTTTGGGACAAATTCAATTTACTATAAAATTAAAAATATTGATTATCAATACTTTATGATTGTAATAAAAAATGGCACAATCATTGATATGTAAATAGCATAAAACAAATAAAATGAAAAAAATATTTCTCCCCCTCGCACTTTTTGTAATCTTATTGGCAAGCTGTAAAAAAGAGGTTGCTGGACCCGATCCTATTGACCCAACAACCCCTACAGAATTAAAGGCAAATGCATCCTTTAAATGGCAAACCACAAGGCCTGTTACCGTAACCGTTACAGGTACACCTGTAAGCGCTAACATCCAACGCAAATTTTCTGTTCAATTGGAAGACGGCAGTTTAGTTTATGCGGCAAACCACAACATGAAGGACAACTTCGAGTTTACTCTATCTCTTCCGGCCCATGCTACTAAATTGATTTACAACTATGGTTCTATTTCAAAAGAAGTGGCTGTTTCCGGCAATAATGTTGCCATGAATTATTTAGTGGAAACTGAAAATGGCTACGACCCAATCAATTAATTCCTCCGTCAATACCTCTTTAATAAATTAATAAAAAAAATATGAAAAAGATTCTTTTTGCCTCCATTACCATACTAATCAGCCTTTTTTCCCTTGAGGCACAAACCATTATGCTTGATGCAGAATCAGGCAACCGCGCAACAGAACAGGCGAACTGTTGGGCATTTGGAGCTACCTCCTATTCAAATCTTGAGTTTAGAATCAGTGGAAACTGGAGTGTACGTACCAATCAACTTACGAACTCAAGCCTTGGGGCATGCTGGATTAAATCTCCCTGGATAGAGCCTGGTAAGGGAAACATAACCATGAAAACACGCTTAGAAAACGATAGGGGAACCTCCCGTGCAGCTGTTTTTCAGTTTATACCTTACGATGCAACTGTTACATCGTCTTCTAAAGAGGGGAAACCCACCGAATTTTATACCTACAAATGGGCCATTCCTCTTGATATTTGGGTAAAAGACTTAAGTGTAGCTGTACCTGCTGAAATTGCCAACTCGGGTAAGCCTTACAAAATCATGATAAGTTATATAGGTGAAGGTGGAACGAGCAGGGCATTTGCCGACGATTTGGTAATTCCTGGCAACTATTTTTCCAGCCCCGCAGACAATTGCTTACCAAAAGCAGAAGTGAAAGATGAAGATGGTGATGGTATTAATGACGAAGATGATGCGTATCCTATGGACAAATACCGCGCTTTCAATAACTACCTGCCAACTTCTTCGTACAATACCCTGATGTTTGAAGACCTATGGCCTGCTAAAGGAGACTATGATTTTAACGACCTCGTTGTGGATTATAAAATTAACCGGGTAACCAATGCAAGCAATCAAATTGTAGACATCCTATTCACCTATAAAGTAAAAGCTACAGGTGCCGGATTTAAAAACGGATTTGGTGTTGAGTTTACCGGTATTCCTGCTTCTGCAGTGTATGAAGTGAAAGGAAGTAATATTAAAGGCAATGTGCATAAATTGGAAGCTAATGGATTGGAAGCAGGAACCAAACACCTTACTTTCATCGCTTTTGATAATGCTATAAACGAGTTGCCATATGCGGGTGGTGGTGTGGTTGGGGTAAACACAACCATAGGTGCTCCTAAGCAAAAAGTAACAGAAAAAACGGTTACCCTTTCCTTAATGAGAGATGGTAAAGCTGCCAATGGCACACCTGTCACCATCAAAGAATTAGGTTTTGATCAATTTAATCCTTTCCTGATTGTGAATCAAACACGGGGACGAGAAGTGCATCTTGCCGACAAAGCTCCCACTGCTTTGGCCGACCCGAAACTATTTAATACAAGTGACGACGGAAGTAATGAAGGATTAAACAGATGGTATAAATCTAAAAATAACTTCCTTCCATGGGCTCTTAATATACCTATGGAGGTCACCTACCCCGCCGAGAAGGTGAATATTCAAAAAGGATATCCCCTTTTTAAGGCCTGGGCAGAAAGTAATGGTCTTATGAACACAGACTGGTATACACCTTCTAATAGCATATTAGAAAATCTTTATAAATAAATAGCATCCCACAGGTAATAAAAGAGGAGTTGTACGAAGGTACAGCTCCTTTTTTTATGGATATTTGCCCCGTGCACGCAATTACAATTTATACAGACGGATCAAGCCGGGGCAATCCAGGGCCAGGAGGCTATGGCGCAATATTAATGACAGAAACCCACCGTAAAGAGTTATCGGGAGGGTATAAATTAACTACCAATAACCGGATGGAGTTGATGGCGGTGATTAAAGCCATAGAAGCCCTTAAAAAACCTGGTATGCACTTGACTATTTACAGCGACAGTCAATATGTAGTAAAAGCCGTGAATGAAGGCTGGCTTAAAAACTGGATAGCCACCAATTTTAAAGGCGGTAAAAAAAATAAGGATTTATGGATGCACTACCATCAGATTTCAGCCAAACATCAGGTAAGGTTTGTTTGGGTAAAAGGCCATGCAAATAATCCCAACAACAACCGATGCGATGAATTAGCTACTGCCGCCGCTGATGGCAAAAACCTCGAAGCAGATACCGGTTTCGTGCCTTCCAATTAATGAGAATAGTAAATAAGCCCCGTTTTAAATTTCTCTAAACAATGATTATCTTATTGGATAAATTTCAGCGTTATGGGTTCCAAAATTCGCATCCTGTCGCTCGATGGGGGAGGTATCAGAGGTATTATTCCGGCTACCATCATGGTAGAAATAGAAAGCAGGCTTCAAAAAAAATCGGGGCAACCTGATAGTCGGCTTTCAGATTATTTTGATTTAATTGCCGGTACCAGTACAGGTGGTATTCTTACAGGTTTATACCTTCCTGATGAGCATAACAGACCAAAATACAGCGCTAAAGAAGCACTAGACCTATATCTGAAAAACGGAAAGGATATATTTCAGATGGAGTTTCTTTCCCACATGGCAAAACTCTATGTTGTATTTAATGAAATGTACCCTAAAGAACCGATTGAAAAATTGTTGGTACAATACTTTGGTGACACAAAACTGAGTGAGCTTTTAAAACCATGTCTGATTACCTCTTACGATATGCGCAATCGGAAAGGCCACTTTTTTAACAGCGCCGATGCTAAAGCCCGTGGTGCTATTTATGATTATTATCTGAGAGATGTTTGCCGGGCTTTTTCCGCTGCTCCCACATACTTTGACCCGGCCAAAATCGAATCGGAACAGGGCGCAGATTTCACCCTTGTAGATGGAGGGGTTTTTGTAAACAACCCAGCTCTTTGTGCTTATAGCGAAGCTAGATCCATTCCTTTCAGCAAAATATTGGGACCCAATAGGCCTGACAAACCCTCAGCAAAAAACATGCTGATAATTTCCATAGGGACAGGTACGGTGAAAAAGCCCTACCACATGCGTAAAATTAAAGATGCCGGACTAATTGGATGGCTGCCTGTGGTGATTGATATTATGATGAGCAGCAACAGTGAAACAGTAAACTACCACTTGCAGAAGATGCTTAATACCCTTTCTAAAAAAGATGAAAAAGATTATTACCGACTCGAACCGGGTTTGCAGGATGCTTCACCCGAAATGGATGATGTGACAGAAAACAACCTGACAAACCTCAACGAAGCAGGCTTGTATTTCATTTCAAATAATGATTTACAACTCGATGAAATTGTAGATAAGTTATTGTTTCATCAATAAAAAAATCCCGATTCCTGAATGAATTCATAGAATCGGGATCAACGTATTTAAATCATTGGAGATCTCTAATGTAAGATCAAAAGCGTTCGGCCCGGAGCATTAAAAAAGCGTTTCGTTTCTTCTTTACCGAAGTATTTTTTATTATAAAATAATACCCGGGTTTCACCATTCCCCTTCTTTTGTCCAAGGTCC
>JBBQXO010000260.1:0-5165 GCA_038209595.1 Chitinophagales bacterium | reverse complement strand
GCAAGGGTTCCTTCTGGAATTGATTTATAAACTTCCAGCATCGTTTTAAGATGGCCGATGCGAATATGTTTCAGTCTCAATCTTACTATTGCAATTTATAAAAACACCAAAGAAAAACCATCAATCCCCTTTATAAATATAATAGCTGCTTGCTTGTGCTGTTGGGGTAATCACGAGGTCGTTGATGCATACATGCGGGGGCAGACTTGCCACGTAATAGACAGCATCAGCAATATCTGATGCACTAAGCGGGGTAAAGCCTTCATAAACCGCGGCCGCTTTTTTGGCATCGCCCTTGAAGCGTACCATCGAAAATTCAGTATCCGCAGCCCCGGGGGCAATATGGGTAACTTTCAGCCCAAATGGCAAAAGGTCAATACGCATGGATTTGCTGAGTGCATCCACTGCAAATTTGGAAGCATTGTACCCGTTACCTAATTCATACACTTCCTTGCCTCCTATGGACCCAATATTGATGATATGCCCCTGTTTTCTTTTTTTCATTTGGGGTAGCACCGCTTTCGTCATATACATCAGGCCCTTCACATTGGTATCAATCATGGTATCCCAATCGTCCAAATCGGCTTCATCAAACCGGTCCCTACCCCAGGCACCGCCGGCATTGTTTACCAGTACATCAATATTTTGCCAGGCTTCAGGCATTCCTGCAATGGCCTCAAAGCAGGCTTCGCGGCTGCGGATGTCAAAACAAAGCGGCAAAACCTCCACCTGATGGATAGTCGTTATTTCAGCCTGAATGGCGGCAAGTCTTTCCTTCCGGCGTCCGGTAATGATTACCGAATAACCTTTAGCGGCAAATAGTTTGGCAATCGCCGATCCAAAACCAGAGGTGGCTCCGGTAACAAACATTATGGGCATATCAAAAGATTTTTAAATGGAAAAGTAGTTTAAAAAAAAACGGCTAACCCATGTCAGCCGTTTTGTGCCCGGAACAGGAATCGAACCTGCACTCTCTTGCGAAAACCAGATTTTGAGTCTGGCGCGTCTACCAATTCCGCCATCCGGGCTTTTTTGGAATCCCCTTCATTTTAAAGGGGCTGCAAATGTATCGGGTATCTTCTATTCTGCCAAAAGCCGGTCAATATATTTTTTCTTGTAGTAATAGTCCTTGATTTTTAACAGGCTTTCCTTTTGTTCTTCTTCTCCGCGGTAACCTGATACAAGGTCGGAAACATCATCATAAATATCTTCCTGCATGGTTAGTGCCCGATCCCGGATTGTTTCCGGAGAAGCGTCATCCATTTTCATTTCATTCAGTTCCATCACCTCCATTAAAAATGTGGGATCCATTTTATAGGCTTCTCCTTCTTCAAGCAATCCTTCTTCGGTTAAAATATATTGCATGATTATATCCGGATTTTTAAAGGTCTTATAGGCGCGGTTTACTACAGAGGACATTTCAAGCGCTTCGGCTTGTTCGTCTTCCGTTGCCTGTCCATAAAAATCAGGGTGATATTTTTTTTGTAGCTTGATGTAGGTTTTGTTTAATAGAACAGGGTCTACCCAAAATTGAATCGGGAATTCAAATATTTCGAAATATTGCATAATGCAAAAATACGGTCCACCAACCGGAACCGGTAGTTCCTTCTGTTAAAGAAAAAGGTAATAGGGTTGAAGAAGCCGGATAAACTCAGTGCTGTATGATTGATCTTCCCATTTAATCAAAAGGTTCTCTATAATGGCCTTATGTGGTTTTCTGCCAATCTTACATACAGTCCGGAATGTCTTTTTACCCGGATGTGGTTGAATATGGCAGGTATAGTGGACAAAAAAATGAAAGGAATCCAGTAGTTTTTCAAAAGCTTCTACGCGGTAAGCCGGGAGTAAAACCCAAGCATTGCCTTCAAAACTGAGTAGTCGGTTGATGCTTTCCAGTAAACCTTCAAAAGTGAGTAATTGATTATGATGAGCTCTGTTTTTCCCAGGATCAGGAGGTGCCAGTTGGTTTTCATAAAAAGGCGGGTTGGTAAAAATAAGATCAAAATGTTGTAAAGGTTGCCAATATTGAATATCGGCAGTTATTATTGTCATCCTGTTTTTGTAAGGGGAATCTTCAAAATTCCGGAAGGCCTCTGCAGCAGATTCGGGGTCAATTTCTACAGCAGTAATGTTTACCTCCGGGTTTTTCTGGGCAAACATCAAACTTAGCAACCCCGTACCGGTACCAATATCGAGTACCTGAAATCCCTTACCTTCTTGCGGTAATGCGGGTAGCATAGCTCCAAAAAGGCAACTATCCGTCGTTACCTTCATGGCATTATGCTGCTGTTGTACAGTAAATTTTTTAAATTGAAACCAAGAATTGGCCATTTTGCAAAATTACAAGCGATAGAAGTAATTTGTTGAATAGAATGCCGCTCAATAAGCCAACAATTTCAAAAAGAGAGAGGTGTCGTCAACCAAGCGTTAAACCTTTCCGTAATACAATATGTTTAAATATTTTTGCAACTCATGAAAAGGTACCTGCCCACATTTCTACTGCTTTTTATTTTATTCACTGCCTGCGAAAAAGTGATTCAACTTGTTCCGGATGAACAGCCGGTGAAGCTTGTTGTGGATGGTACTATTGAAAATGGCCAACCTCCCGTCGTTTTTTTAACCAAAAGTTTCGGATTTTTTAACCGCCTTACGACAGGCATGCTCACCGATGCTTTTGTGCGCAACGCCACGGTAACGCTTAGCGATGGGCAGCGAACAGTTCCTTTGAGAGAATATCCCGTACCTGTAGGGATTGGATTATTGTTTGTTTGGTCTACAGATACGGCCAATTCTAATAATATTATGATAGGTCAATTGAAAACAACTTATACGCTTTCAATTATTTATGAGGGTGTTAACTATGAGGCGGTTACTACCATTCCTGCTTTGAATAGAACGCTTGACTCGCTGTGGTGGAAACCTGCATCGCAAAATCCGGATACCAACCGGGTAAATGTATTTGCCCGGATAACCGATCCGGCGGGAAGGGGCAATTATACCCGGTATTATACTGCAAGAAACGACAGTGCCTTTGTTCCGGGGTTGAATTCGGTATTCGATGACGCTCTAACTGATGGCATAACCTACGATATACAGGTATTTCGTGGTCAAAGCCGAAACGCAGAGTTTGATAATGATGAATTCGGGTACTTTCGGCTTGGCGATCGGGTCAGGGTAAAACTTGCCAATATTGATAAAGCTACGTACGATTTTTGGCGAACCTGGGAGCAAAATCAACAAAATGTTGGGAATCCATTTGGGGTACCCATAAAAATATTAGGTAATGTAAGCAACGGGGCACTTGGATTATGGGGAGGCTATGGGGTGCAAATCAAAAGACTGGATATTCCCCGCTAAGCTTGTTTTCCACAATAGATAAACCGAAATGTTTATAGTGATGAAAGTCTCTAAGCTTGTAGTCATAATCCGGCATCTTTGCACAGGTTAATAAAGTATATAAAAATTTGATATGGAAATAAAAGAACACTTTCATTGTTTAATAATTGGTAGTGGTCCTGCAGGCTATACGGCTGCTATTTATGCGGCTCGTGCCGGTTTGAACCCGGTGCTTTATCAGGGCATACAGCCTGGCGGACAGCTTACCATTACTACAGAAGTAGAGAATTATCCCGGGTATGCCGATGGGGTGCAGGGTCCCGATATGATGGTGCATTTTGAAAAGCAAGCTGCCCGCATGGGAACCGATATCCGCTACGGGATTGTTACAAAAGTTGATTTTTCGGAAAGACCATTTAAAGTAGAGGTGGATGAGGAAAAATGGTTGAGTGCCGATGCGGTAATCATTTCTACCGGCGCCTCGGCCAAGTGGCTCGGTATAGAGAGCGAGCAAAGATTAAATGGACATGGCGTAAGCGCCTGTGCTGTTTGCGACGGTTTTTTCTTTAAAAACAGAGAAGTGGCCATTGTGGGTGCAGGAGATACGGCCTGTGAAGAAGCCTTATACCTGAGTAAAATCTGTAGCCGGGTCCATATGATTGTGCGCAAAGGCCCCGATGGAATGAAGGCAAGTAAAATAATGCAGGACCGTGTGGCCCGCAATCCCAATATTGAGATTTACTGGAATACCCAAACCGAAGAAATACTTGGGGACAAAGTGGTGGATGCCGTTCGGATAAAAAATAACGAAACAGGTATTGTGAGTGAAATAAAGGTCAGTGCGTTTTTTGTAGCTATCGGGCACGAACCCAATAGCAATATATTTAAGGATTGGCTTGATATGGATGATGCAGGTTACCTGAAAACAATTCCCGGAACCAGTAAAACCAACATTGAAGGAGTATTTGCCTCCGGCGATGTGCAGGATAAAATTTACAGACAAGCGGTAACGGCTGCTGGTAGTGGCTGTATAGCTGCGCTTGATGCCGAGCGTTTTCTGGGAGCACTGGAACATTAGTAGCCTGCTCGTGTTTTGGATTGACAGATTTCGGAATAGCTATAAAAAACCGGGCACTGTCAATCCATTTTTTTTATTTAGAAATGAATAATAATTATGCTCTACATTTTTTTGAAAGATGTCAGGCTCAAGGCATTTCATGGGGTTTATGAAGAAGAGCGCGTGCTTGGTGGAGATTTTGTGGTTAATCTCGAAGTGCAATATTTGCCAGAATTACGCATAATTATTGAACTGGAAGATACCCTTAATTACGAGGCGCTTTTCCAAATGGTGCAACAACGTATGGCGCAACCTACGGCTTTGCTCGAACAAATTGTTATGGAACTGACTGCTCAAATCATGGAAAAATACCCTCAGATTCGGTTTTGCAGGCTGCACATAGAAAAATGCAACCCGCCGATTGAAGGATTGCGAGGTAGTGTTTGTGTAGCTTTTGAGCGGAGTCGGTAATTTTTTGCCAAAGGCTTAACAGCTAAATGGGGGATAGTTTCGTTCTTTTGAAGTACAGTTATTTTAAGTAACCGGAATAAATTTCACCCAGATGAAGTCAATTTTTCAACGCAGATTGATAATAGTATTTCTATTCTTTATGTTTTCCAACGGTATGGCCTTGTATGCACAACAGACTCCGGAAGGTCTTTCAAAGGAGGCCAAGCTCCTCGAAAGGAAGTTTAAAGAAGAGGAGGCTATCAATAAATACGGGGAAGTATTGATTATTCAACCCACTAATATGAATGCGGTGGTAAAAATA
>JBBQXO010000259.1:0-5169 GCA_038209595.1 Chitinophagales bacterium | reverse complement strand
TTGAAGATAGTTTCCCTGAACCACAAGAGATAGTTATTAACGGCGTTGTCGAAGAACTGAAATATAGTAAATTAAGAGTTGGCATAGCAACAAAACAAGGTTTGGTGAATGCTGTTTTAAGTGAAGAACTTGAACCAATGGTTATTTCAAAATTTTGGGGGCAAGAATTAACTATTGCAGGGCGTATGCATTTTTTGCCAAGTGGTAAACCCTCATTCATTTATATTGAAAGAGCATTTAAACCCGATGAATTTGACAGTTATTTCTCAAAGCCTGTTAATAAATTAAATATCGAACAACAAATCCAAAAAAAGATAAAGCATCAAAAGCATACTAACCTTTTGGGTGACCAGGTAGGGCAATGGACAAGTGACGAATCAATTGAGGACATATTAAAAGACCTGGATTAGTATGAGAAGATATTTATTAGACACAGGCATAATTGTTCACTATGATAGACAAAGCCCGCTTTGTCTTACGATAGAATCAAATGAAAAAATAACTGAGTAAGACTGCATCCCATTCATTTCTGTAGTGACAATGGGAGAAATATTATCTTTTGGAACACAGCGAAATTGGGGACTAGCAAAGTTTCAATCTTTAAGGAATTTGTTTAGCAAACTCGTAGTATTAGATATTAATTCTAACGATAATAAATTACTAGAAACATACGCTGAAATTGACTCATATTCCAAAAACAAATTACCTGCAGACAAATTAGGCCGCTCAATTACAATGGGGAAAGATGACCTCTGGATTGCTGCGACATCAAAAGTTGCTAATGCGACACTGCTAACAATTGACGGTGATTTTGACCATCTTAACGGTAAATACCTGACTGTAAAAAAGTATTAATTGTCTGACCGAAGAAAGCTATGCCACTAACATGTAGTCGCACAACCGACAAGCCAAAAAAAATTAAAACGGACAAAAATAAAACGCAAAAGCCCCGAACCATTCGGTTCGTGGCTTTTGGCTATACGCTGTTAAGCGATACCGTGAGGTGGATTAATACTAAGTGGACAGCCACTAAGGAGTTCGATATTGATAAGGAAGGGGACACAACAAAATGGAAAATCATTTATCCTTTAAGAAATATAAGGGAAGAAAAAATTCAGCCCAATCAAATGATACCTCCGAATAATATTTTAGAAACCGATATTGACTATTAAACTAAAAGAAAACTCCGCAACAATGATTTCGCCAATTATTATGGGTGACGAATAAACAGTCTGTTGAAGGTTCCCTATCGGGCTGCCACCCAAAGAAGCTAAGTAATGCGGTGGAACACCAATTCCCAATCCAACCATAGGACATCCCTCCCAATCCCCTCCCCACATGTTAAGTAATTCCAAAAACCTCACCAAGTCTTGTAATATTTCCCATACTTTAGTTACTTGTGGCTCGATGAATGTCAATAAATCTCACACCACAAAAAATTTAATACCATGAGCGTCAGAATTTTATGTTTTCTTGCGGGGCTTTGCGTAACAGGAACCCTGATGGCACAGCCTAAACTATCAAATATTATGGATGATAACAATGTTGTCCCGATCATTGACCGGGAGATTTTTTTCGGAAATCCTGAAATAGCCGGCGGGCAGTTGAGTCCCGATGGCAAGATGATTTCCTTTATGAAAGCGTATAACGGAACCCTTAATATTTGGGTGAAGAAAATGGAAGAGCCTTTTGATAAGGCCAAACCCATGACCAATAATGAGCGCCCTATTGGCGGATACTTTTGGAGCGATGATGGCAAGTATATTCTTTTTGTAAAAGACAAGGGGGGCAATGAGAACTATAATATTTATGCCATTGACCCGCTGTCTGCTGCCGGGGAAGGGGGTGTACCCGAGGCTAGAAACCTGACCAACAACGAAAAGGTGCGTGCCTTGATTTATCAGGTAAGCAAAAAAAATCCGAACCTGATGATGGTCGGGTTGAATGAGCGCGATGCTGCCTGGCATGATTTGTATCAACTGGATATTGCTACCGGAAAACTCACTTTGCTCCGCGAAAACAAAGACCGCATCAGTGGCTGGGGTTTCGATTGGGAGGAAAACCTGCGGCTCGCTTTGAGAAGCGCCGAAGATGGCAGCACGGAAGTGCTCCGGGTAGATAAAGACAAGTTGGAAAAGATCTACGAAGTGGGTGCGCTGGAAAGTGCAGGCCCCATCAACTGGACCAAAGACAACAAGAAAGTGTACATGAGTACCAATAAAGGGGCAGAGACCGATTTGGCCAAACTGGTACTGATGGATCCCATGACAGGCAAGGTAACCGATGTAGAATCGGATCCTCTTAAAAGGGCAGATCTTGAAGGTGCTTCTTTTAGCGATGTAACCCACGAGATGATTGTAACCGCCTATGTGGACGATAAGGAGCGCATGTACTGGAAGGACAAAACCTGGGAGGCCGATTATACATTTCTCGAAGGCAGGTTTCCCGGCAGAGAAGTTAGTATGGGAAGTTCTACCCGGGATGAAAGTAAAATGCTGGTAACCGTGTCAGGTGATAAGTATGCTACCGAAGTGTACTTTTTCGATCGCAAAAAAAAGGAACTTGTATTTCAATACACCCCACGACCTAAATTGAAAGAAATAGAACTATACCTTGCTGAAATGAAACCTATCCGCTATAAAAGCAGCGATGGGCTGGAGATTCCCGCATACCTCACCCTACCGGTAGGACAGGAGGCGAAAAATCTTCCTTTGCTGGTATTTCCACACGGCGGACCCTGGGCACGGGATAACTGGGGTTTTGATCCTTATGCACAGTTTTTTGCCAACCGGGGTTTTGCGGTATTGCAAATAAATTTCCGGGGCAGCACCGGGTTTGGTAAAAAGTTTCTGGATGCAGGCAACCTGCAATGGGGCAAACTGATGCAGGATGATATTACCTGGGGGGTAAAACACCTTACCGGTAACGGAACGGCAGATGCCAAAAAAGTAGCCATTATGGGCGGTAGTTATGGCGGGTATGCGGTATTGGCCGGGCTGGCTTTTACCCCTGATTTATATGCTGCAGGCGTGGATATCGTAGGGCCAAGCAATTTATTTACTTTGTTGAGCACCATTCCTCCTTACTGGGAAGCTGGCCGTAAGTTTTTCGAATTGAGAATGGGTAGTGAAAATACACCCGAAGGGAAAGCCTTGCTTACGGCAGCGAGTCCTTTATTCAGTGCGGAAAAAATTAAATCGCCGTTAATGATTGTACAGGGTGCCAATGATCCCCGTGTAAAAAAAGCGGAAAGCGATCAGATTGTGGTGGCATTACGTCAATTGGGTACCGATGTAGTCTATATTATGGCGGACGATGAAGGCCATGGATTTGCCAAGCCAGTCAATAATATGGGGATGATAGCTGCGAGTGAAAAATTTCTGGCCAATTATTGTGGTACACGTTATCAGTCGGATATGCCCGAAGAGGTAGCGAGCCGTCTACAGGAAATGACGCAGGATATAGCCAAGGTGACTTTGGCCAACAAGGAAGACATAGCGGTATTGGAGAAAATGCCCGCTCCTTCCATGGCTGTGCAGCCCGGTAGCTATACCTATGAGATGGTGATAGAAGTGCAGGGACAAACCATACCCATGAGTATGACCCGCGAAGTAGTGGTAGATAAAGAGGGCTGGAAAGTAACCGATAAAAGCAGCACACCGATGGGGGATGCATTGGACGAAAATCATTTTGCCTCCGGATCGCTGAATGTAACTAAAAGAGCCGTAAAACAAGGCCCGGCGGATATCACCATCGATTTTGGAAAAGACGCTACCACCATGACAGCGATGGGTACCACCATGAGCGCAGATGTGGAAGGGGTGATGGTAGCCGATGGTGCCGGAGCAGATATGGTGATAGCGCGAATGCCATTAACCGAGGGATTCGCCACTTCATTTTATCAGTTTGATGCACAAAGCGGAAAGAACAAAAAAATGAACCTGAAAGTAGCGGGTAAAGAAATGATAAACGAACAGGAATGCTGGAAAGTAACCCTGACCAATACGGAAAATGAGGCCGAAATGCAGACCTTATGGATTGATGGCAAAAAAGGTATGGCGCTGAAGTCTACAAGCGTTATTCCTGCTATGGGCAATGCAAAGGTTACCATGACACTGAACTGACTGAATTAAAAGTAAAGGGTACTAAAAAGCCTGTTGCGCTGCAATTTTTTCTGCGCAACAGGCTTTTTTATGGGTAAAAATTTGGTTTATTTTTTCAGTCCTATTTCCCGCAATCTTTCGTCGAGGTATTCTCCTGCGGTAGCATCTTCATAGGCCTTTGGATGCGCATTATCAATACAATTATTAAGGCAGGCGAGGGTCATGTTTCCTCTTGGGTGCAAAAAGAAAGGAATGCTGAAACGGCTTGTACCCCAATGTTCGCGGGGAGGGTTTACCACCCGGTGGGTCGTGCTGCACAAACGGTTGTTGGTAAGCCGCTGCAACATATCGCCTACATTTACCACAATCTGTCCCGGTAAAGCGGTTACTGCCACCCAATCGCCTTTTTTGGTAAGAATTTGGAGTCCCTCGGCGCTTGCCCCTACCAATAAAGTAATGAGGTTGATGTCTTCATGTTGTTCGGCCCGGATGGCACTTGCTGGCTCCCTTGTAATTGGCGGATAGTGAATGGCCCTTAAAATACTGTTGCCGTTTACTATATGCGTTTCAAAATAATTTTCATCGAGTTCGAGGTAAATGGCAATGGCTTTTAATAAAGCCCTGCCGCTGTTTTCAAAATTGCGGTAGGCACGCAGCAAGGTTGGGGAAAGCTCCGGCACTTCGTCCACGGCTACATTGTTTGGGTATTCCTCTGCAATCGGATCCTCATCTTCCACCGTTTGACCGTACTGGTAAAACTCCTTCAGATCCGGGGCTTCGCTGCCCTTGGCATGTTCGCGTCCAAAACTCGTATACCCTCTTTGGCCGGCAAGTTCAGGAATTTCGTAGTTCTTTTTCAGGTCAAGCGGCAACCCGAAAAATCCCTTTACATGGGCATATAATTCATCTATTAATTCCTCGGGAATACCATGGTTTTTCACAGCCACAAAGCCAACTTCCTCATAGGCTTTGCCAAGGTCTGCCACAAAAGCCCTTCTTTCCTCTACGCTGCCTCGTGTAAATTGGGCAAGATCAACAACCGGTATGCTCATAGCAAATAATTTAT
>JBBQXO010000258.1:0-5172 GCA_038209595.1 Chitinophagales bacterium | reverse complement strand
CCCTTGGTATTTCAACTAAAAGATTCCTTGCTATTATGGGCCCTATGTACGATGAACGCATGTTGAGAAAACAATTTATTGACGATATTGCAAGGCTCCTTAAAATAGACGGCATTTATGGCTTGGAAGATTTTGCAAGTGGTATCACATTTGATAAAATAATAGATTGAAAACCAATTAAAGTAAAAAAATATGACAAGCGGACTTATTTTAACCATGGGGTTATCGCCAGAACCACTAATTTTTACCATACAAAAAAATATGGCAAAGTATGTAGTTTTTATTGGCACAAATGAATCCTTAAAAGCATCAGTAGATAAAATTATTGAAGATACTGGCTTAAAACCCAGCCAGTATAATAAATATGAAATCATTGACAATCCCAATGAGATAGGTAGTCTCTGCGAAAAATTTCAATTTGCTAAGGATTGGCTTGAAAGACAAGGAGCCACTGAAATTATTGCCGATCCCACGGGGGGGCGTAAATGGATGAGTGCAGGAGCGGTAATGGCAGCTTCCTTCCTGGGTATTAAAATGCTTTATGTTGATGCACGGTATGAAAACAGACAAATTATACTGGAATCTATGCGGAGTATTGAATTAGGGAATGCTTATGATCAAACAGGCTTTATTCTTGCTGGCAAGGGTAAAGATGATTTTAATGATTTTGATTTTGAGGGTGCTGCCATTCATTTCAAAAACATAACGCCAACGCATGCGCACAAGAAGGAATTTTTCGCAGGTCTTGCAAGGCTATGCGAAGTGCTGGCACGTTGGGATCGTTTTGAGCATTATGGCAATGGCATTTCTATAGATTTCGAAATAGCCATTCAACAAATTCAAACAGCAATGAAGTCAATGCCAGAAAATTTAATGTGGCAAAATTTTATCCATGGTCTTATACGATTAAAGGAACAAATAAAACAATCAGAAGCACAAGAAGAACTCAATCTTTTCTTTATTACTGATCTTTATTTAAATGCAGAACGTTGTATTGTAAGAAATCGATTTGATGATTCACTGGCAAGACAATACCGGACACTTGAGTCCCTCTCACAATATTTTCTAAAAACACACCAAATTCAAACTGACAAACCTGATTACACATCCTTAACAAAGGAACAGGTGACTGAATTTATTAAACATTGTAAAGATAATACGCTTCCAACCAAGCTAGATTTAAAATTAGGATATTGGCTTTTGAAAGTATTAGGCCATCCAGTAAAAAACCTGGCATTTGGCCCAAAACAGGAGTTTAAAAATTTTACCCTTGAAAAACTTTTACAAGAAAGAAATTCATCTATTCTTGCACATGGTTTCAAGCCTATAGGAAAGCAAAAAGCAACAGATTTTTTCACTAAGTTAAGTGAAGTATTGAGTGCTTCATTAGGTGTAGAATTTACAACTATACAAACACAATTAAAAATCCCACAGATGCCTGCTCCCGGCTTCTAATCAAACTTTAACCCTATGCTCCTCAACCTCACCAACCATCCGTCTTCTACCTGGCCTGCCATCCAGCTAAAATCAGCCATTGAAAAATATGGGCGGGTAATAGATATCCCTTTCCCGCAAATACCGCCAGAAATGGCCGGCACCGACCTGAACCAATTGGTAGAGCAATACGTACAGCAAGTGCGTAAACTCGACCCCATAGCGGTGCATGTAATGGGTGAACTAACCTTTACTTTTAAATTGGTGAAAGTACTACAGCAATTGGGCTATACCTGCATTGCAAGCACTACCGATCGTATAGCAACTGTTGATGAAAATGGCATAAAAACCAGTACCTTCCGCTTTGTGCAGTTTAGAACATATTAAATACTGTAACAATGATTGATTAGTGTTATATTTAATCAAAAGGGACCGTTTTGTCAATAATATCAACATTATATGACCACTCCATTACAACCTCAACAGGATAACGCCAAACAAGGCGTTGAACCCTCTCCCCATCAGCAGCAGGTATTAGACCGCATTAAGTTATTTGTGCTAAACCCTAACGAGCAGGTTTTTGTATTGAAAGGCTATGCGGGTACCGGTAAAACTACCCTCATGCAATTTTTAATGCAATGGATGCTTAAGGATGTAAAGGTAAAAGATAAATTTCAGCCATCATTATGCGCTACCACCGGCAGGGCAGCCAAGGTGCTTAGGGATAAAACCGGCTATGAAACCAGCACCGTGCATTCCTTTATTTATCGCTTTACCGACCTAAGCCACGACCTGGAGAAACTTGCAGCAGAAATAAGACAACCACAGGTAAACCCGAAAACCAACCAGTTAACCTTACTCTTTGATGTGCGCCCACCCGCCGAGTATCACGAAGACCAAAAAAAACAGGTAATCATCATTGATGAGGCATCAATGCTTAGCGACGAAAATAGCGGTGGTGACCAACCGGCATTATTTGGTACCGGCAAGTTGCTTACTGATTTAATGAATTATGCAAAGCAATGCAAAATAGTGTTTGTAGGCGATGTATGCCAGTTACCGCCTATAGAGCAACCTAACTCACCGGCACTCGATGAAGATTATATCAGGCACAAATTTGCGTGTAATACGGCATCTGCTGAACTTACCGAAATACACCGCCAGCAAAAAGATCATAGTATCCTGAAACTAAGTATGCCACTCCGGCATTTTGTAAACCATCCACAGCCCGGACCTTTTGGAAGCCTGCCTGCAAAAGGACTCTCCAATATACACATCCACAGCGACAGAGATGAATTAATAGATGAATATATAAAAATATTGAAAGAATATGGTTACAACGAAGCCATTTTTATAACACGCACCAATGCTTTTAATTACCATATAAGCAATTATATACGAAAGCAATTAGGATTTTTAAGCAACCTGCCCATGGTAGGCGATTTGTTGCAAATTACGCAGAATAACTATTTGGTTTCCCTGGTAAATGGCGACTTTGTGGAAGTTACAGCCATTGGCCAAATGAAAGTACAAGCCAATTTACCCTATCTGGAAGTAACCGTAAAAACCCTCCATAACGATAACTACCACCAAAGTTTGTTGAGCTTATCTCCGCTTACCAGGGTAATGCCAAATCTCACAAGCGATGAGCATCGTGAAATGTACATTGACTTTTATTACCGTATGAAAGAAAAAGGTATAAAGCAACGTACACCCGCTTTTGAAGAAGCAATGAGGCAGGATCCTTACCTCAACAGCTTAAGGGCGGCTTATGGCTATGCAGTTACCTGCAACAAAAGCCAGGGTGGTGAATGGAAAAAAGTATATCTGCATATGGAAACAAAAATTCAGGGTATGGGCAAACCCAGAATTTACCGGTGGTGGTACACAGCTATTACCCGGAGTCAGCAAGAACTTCACCTTGCTGATGATATATTCATTTCCAATTACTACCAGCCAAATACCACACTGAAATATTAACTTTATTAACTGTGCAAGGTAACCATACCTGGTAAATCAACTAATTGGTTCAATGCTAAAATCTCCAATATCATGCACCTCATCCTCAACTCCTACGGAGTTACCTTGCAAAAAGAAAACGATCTTTTTGTAATTACCACTACAGATGGCAAACAGTCTTTTCCGCCCGATAAGGTAAAAAGTATCAGCATCAGCAAAGCCGCTAAAGTAACAAGCGATGCCGTACTGCTTGCCATTCGCCATCAGGTAGATTTACTTTTTGTAAACGATCAGGGCATGCCCGAAGGCCGGGTATGGAGTGTGCAATACGGCAGCATCAGCGATATCCGCAGGGCGCAACTCGATTTTTTGTACAGCCCGGCCGTAATACCGTGGGTAAAAAATCTGCTGTCGGAAAAACTAAACAATCAGATTGCACTCTTGCTGATGCTGCAACCCGAAGACCCCAACGAGTTGCCCGCTTACAACCTTGTGCGGTTTGCTATCAACAGCATTGAAGATCATAAAAACAAAATTCTGCACTGCGAAGCCGAATCGCTTAGCGATATCGCGGCAAGCCTGCGGGGGTGGGAAGGGGCTGCCGGACGAAAATATTTTACCACCATCAGTGCGTTGTTGCCCAAGCCTTATCAGTTTGACAACCGTAACCGTCAACCCGCCACCGATATGTTTAACAGCATGCTCAATTACAGCTATGGGATATTGTATGGCAAAGTAGAAGGCGCTCTCATCAAAGCAGGTATTGATCCCTATGCCGGTATTTTTCACCGCGACGATTTTAACAGACCCGCACTGGTTTTTGATATTATTGAAAAATACCGCTTATGGATGGATTATGTAGTAATACAATTGTGCCGGCAGCAAGCCATTCCCCCAGATTGCTTTGAAATACTACCCGATACAGGTGCCTGCAAACTCGAAGCCCTTGGCAAAAGAATTTTAATACAATCGGTAAACGATTACATGGCCGAAATTATTGATATAGCAGGACAGGAGCGTAGCCGACAAACGCATATTGACTTACAGGCACAGCAACTGGCGCAGTTCTTCCTGAAAAACAAAGGCTGAACAAGCAGGCTTTTGCAACAAAACAGCATATTTTTTTTATATTATAAATTGGTTTACTATGCTCATGGCAGGCAAACAGGTTACAAGTCCCGGAGATACGCTACAAGTACTTACCCCCCAAAGAATGTATCAGGGTATTACACAGCCAAGGGGCGGACTGCAGGATACCATTGCACAACTACGCACTTTGAAAACAATGGATGCCAATGCTTACCGCAAGGCAAAAACCCAATTGCCTTACGTGGTATGTGGCAGCTTTTCTCCACCCATTCGCAAAAAAGAAAACTTTGCATGGATACAGCATTTTATGCTGGATATTGATAAACTTTCCGCTATTGACCTGTCAGTAACCGGACTAAAAACTTTGCTGCAAAAAGACGAACGCATTGTACTCATGTTTACAAGCCCGGGCAATGATGGTATTAAAGTACTCTTTCATCTTTCGGCCAAAATACATGATGCAGGCTATTACAGCCATTTTTACAAAGCATTTGCCCACCAATTTGCCACCCAATACCAATTGCATGGCGCTATGGATGTAGTAACCCATGATGTAAGCCGGTGCTGTTTTATGAGCTACGACCCTGATGCTTTTTACAATGAAAACGCTGAAACAGTGGATGCTTCGATGTATCTGAACCCCGATGAACTCTTTTTTGAAGAAAAGAAAAATACAAACACAAACGAAAC
>JBBQXO010000257.1:0-5200 GCA_038209595.1 Chitinophagales bacterium | reverse complement strand
GGCTATAGTTAAGCAGGCCAAATACAATGTCGTGGCGGCCTACAATTAAGCCCAATAGTGAATAACCAACAAGAGCAGTTTAATAAATTACGCCACTTTTTTGAGTTGGAAAAACAGTAATGAAAAGCTACGCGAACCCTTACAATATAAAATCAGGTACTTTCCTAAAAATCCTTTTTAACTTTCCGGTACTCCTTTAACCCTAAGTTTGCATCTTTGTATAGTTCAGTTTCACTTAAAAATCGCCGGGAATGCTATTATTTATAACTGGAATTATTTTTTTGGCCTCGGCCATATCCATTTTAAAAAATATTCAGCAGGCATCCCAATTTGCCCTCAAATCTCTTAAAGAAGGCTTGCTTCAGGTAACAATTAGAGGTTTAACCGCATGCATTTTCCTGGTAAATGTTAGCGAAGCAGGGAAAATGTGCTATTTGGACAAATACAAAATCAGGTTTTGGAAAGTGGACTTTAAAATGACAAGGCAAACTATATGAAACAGCCCCGCACCTATACCGTTATTACTGTAGATGACCACGATATTTACCTGAAAGGGATTAATATGCTGCTTCTGCAAGAGCCGCTTATTGATGTAACAGGCTCCGCTACCAACGGTGCTGAAACTCTTGACGCCTTGAGATATAGTCAGCCTGATGTACTCTTGCTTGATATGCAGTTGCCCGATTTTGAACCTGAAGGATTGCTCAAAGCCATTCGAACCCAATATGCAAACTTACCCATACTATACCATACTATGATGCGGGGAACCCGATATCTGCATCGTTTGATGCATCATGGTATTCAGGGCTATATTTTAAAAAACGCCGAATTGCCACAATTGGTAGAAGCATTGCGAACCATAGCTGAAGGGGGTACATGGTATAGTCCTGAAATAGATATTACCTCAAAACATGACGATGCTTATAAAAGTACGGTAATAGTACCTGATCATAAAGTGGATGAAGTGCTTACAAGGCGTGAAATTGAAATCCTAAAACTCGTTTGTCTTGAATTTAGCAGTGCTGATATTGCCGCCAAACTATTTTTAAGTGTAAGTACGGTGGATACGCATCGCAAGAATATTATGGGGAAGCTTGGGGTAAACAATAGCATTGGGTTAGTAAAATATGCCTTAAAACAAGGAATGATATCAGATGTTTAAATATTTTATTTTCATATTATGTATTATGCTTTGCTTAAAATCAGCAAGGGCGCAGGTAATTAAGGATACGGCTACCTATAAAAATATGCTTAGCAATGCATTGTACAACTATGATGCGCTAGGCGATAGCCTTGTTGAATATGCGAACGCCTTTTTTACTTTCTCAAAAAGGCATCCTTATCCCCAAGCGGCCATACAGGGATTTAAATTGATGGGTATTTACCATGAAGTAAATGGTAGTTATGACTCTGCCCTCCAATATTACCGGAAAGCCGGAGAGCGTGCAAAAGAAGATGGAAATGAAGACGCCATTACTGCTTTGCTATTTGACAAGATGAGTGTACACCTTGAAATGCAGCAGTACGAACAGGCACGGGATGCCTTGCAGCTTGCACTACAACGAAGTACAGCAGCAGAAAATAATAAACTAAAAAGTGTAGCCTGGAGTAACCTTGGTATTATATACCGGCGCACTGGTAAAATGGACAGTGCTTATTATGCTTACAGTCAATCGCTGCAACTAAAAGAAGCCTTGCAGGATAGTGTCGGCATTGCAAATACCCGCACCAATATGGCCTCTTTATTGGTGAGCACAAACCGCTATAAAGAAGCGCTTGCATTATTGAAACTAAACATACAATTTTATAAGCGGGAAAAACGATATGGCGAATTGTGGTACGGCTACATGAGCAGCAGTGAGGCATGGCGCGGATTGGGAAACCTTACCCTTGCCGATAAATATGCAGACAGTGCCGGACTATTAATTGTGCAATATAATATGCCACAGCGGCTTCCCACTTTGCTGAATATAAAGGCAGCCATTGCCTACAGCAACGGTCAATATAGAGTAGCCTATGAACTAAGAGATAGCGCAAGCCGGCTTGAAAATGATCGTATAAATGATGAAACGAGGGAACAAATTACCGAATTGAATCAGAAATATAAGGTGAAGCAAAAGGATAACCAAAACCGACTGTTAAGCACCCAACTGGCCAATAAAAAATTACAGCAGCGCAACCTTGCTATTGCTGCCGCAGCATTAGCCATTATTGCGCTCATTTCGTTTTTGGCCTGGCGAAATATAAAATCAAAGAAATTTTTACTCGAAAAACAGCATCAGATAATAACAGCTCAAAATGAACAATTGACACAATTGAATGCCGATAAAAACCAACTCATCAGTATGGTAAGCCACGATCTTGGCCAACCTTTTAATCAGTTACAGGTATGGGCTGCCGTGCTGCAAAAGCAATTAAGCCCCTCAAATGCAGAAGCCAATGAATCGCTGACCCAAATTACCAAAAGTATTCAACAGGGGCAAAGGCTGATTCACCATATATTGGATGTAGAAAAAGTGGGTGCCAATAGTCATAACTTACAACTCCAAACGGTTGCGCTTTCAGGTTTTTTAAGGAGTATCTCCGAAGATTTCCGACCTGCCGCCATGGGCAAAAATATAGTGATGGAAGTATCTGGCCCCACACATTTATCTTTGGAAACAGATGAACAACACCTTAGGCAGATCATGGAAAACCTCGTAAGTAATGCGCTTAAATTTTCGAAAATGGGTGGTAAGGTTTGGCTCGATTATGGTTATGAGGACAGCCATATTTATATTGGGGTAAAAGATAATGGACCCGGGTTAGGGGAGGCAGAAAAGGAGATTATTTTTAACAAATACTCAATGGCAAGTACCAAACCTACTGGCAATGAACATAGCACCGGGCTGGGTCTGAATATAGTGAAGCGTTTAATGCTTGAATTGGGGGGTACCATTAAAGTACAAAGTAAAATAGGGGAGGGCACTACCTTCTTATTATATTTTTAATAGTTAGCAAATTCTATGTACAATCCAGCACAGTTGCAGGTAAGATTGCCATTCATTTTTGCCCGAGGTTATATTGCTTTGTAAAAAGTAAACCGTTGGACTTTGGGTTTAGGTAAATAGGAATGTAAAGCACTTGAATTAATCCGTGTTATAGAAAATTCCGTAATTTTAGCTTCCTGAAAATATCCATAGGCATAGGATTTTATATTTTATTTTGAAAAAATGAATGAATCATGAATGCAAAAGAGAAAGCGATTTACCAACTAAATGAAATAAAAGCCATTGAAAAATTTACGTTGGATTTTACTTTGGCTGACTATGCTAATCCGCAAAACGCACAACATATTCTGCTGGCAGTGAGTAAAATTATGGAGTTTATGTTTAAAGAAAAATATGGCAATGTTGACGATGCGGCTGCAAACTCACTGGATCTTGTATTCGTTAAGCAATTAACAAATATAAATTTGCCACCCGTAAAATTATTGGAATTTGTAAAAATAATTATGCCAAAAACCAAAGCGGACCTTGAGGCCGAAATATTTAAAATGGAAAGCGGGGGTAAGGAGCGCATAGATGATAAACAAGAACGTAAAAGACCTTTTAACCCATTGGTGAATTAAAAAACAGGTGCTTATTCCAATATCAGGTGAGGCAATTATGTATGAATTATCAGTTACACCCCTTTTTTCTCTAGAAAACTTTGATCGCTAATACCGGCTATTGGTACAAACAAAAATGTAATGTTTTATTCCTGGATTTTGTAGGATGTAAAGATTGGGTAATTACCAAAGCCTGTTATTTGTATTTACAGCTATTTTAGCATAATCAAATTTTTTGGGTATGCATTTAAGAAATGGAGAATTATTGACGAACTCCGATTGTACAAACTATTGGCTAACCTCCCTGCCGACAGAAAGAGTCATAGCAATAAGTATTATTGGTAAAACACCATTTGTCAACTATACATCTTTTCGTCATTAAGAAGCGATTCGTAGCTTTTAAGTTTGCATTAGTATTTATATATTTGCTGAAACACTTTGATTTCGTTTATTCAAAAAAAAATTGTATTATGAATTCAAGAGAAAAGGTAATCTTCATGATTAATGAAGTCATCGCTATTGAAAAATATGCTGGAGGGTTTACCCTTACAGATTATGCCAATGAGTACCATGCTCAACATATTCAGAAAGCAGCGCAAAAAATTTTGGAGTTTTTGTTTAAAGAACAATATGGTAACTCCGAAGATGCGGCCGCGCATGCTTTACTGCTTATACTCATAAAACAAGTATCGCAAGTAAATTTGCCACCTGAAAGATTAAGGGACTTTATAATTACATTTTTACCCGGTATTAAGGTAAAATTTGAGTCTATTTTAGTCGAAATTATTAATTTGGAAGAAAACGAAGATGCGCCCGATATACCTACTCCATTTAACCCTTTGTTGAATTAGGTTGGTTTTAACTGGTAAAACTTGTTAGTATCTCTATTTAAATCACTAATCTTTTGGGCAAATTTTGCTTCTGCCGCTAAACGATGCTATATAATCCAGTGCATCCTGATCTTGCCGGGTACCAATACTTAATTCGGTTATTTTCCAGGCTTTTTGAGGTTTACCTTCAATATATCCGGCGTTTATTTCTGCACCAGCAGTCATGGTTATTACATTATTTATGCAGCCTTGCACATACACCCTTTGTTGGGTGGTTCGTGCCTTATCAATACCCGCGTTTTGGCAATATTGCATACTGTAGGTACCTTCTCCCTGATAAGCTTTATCAATGGCTCCATTTACCAGCGCTTCGCCTTTTTCATTTAGCTGGAATTTGCTACCTGCTACAAAATGCTCGGGTGCCAGCATTTGTAACAGGGCGGCTTTTAATTGTTCAGCTTTACCATTTCTAAGTATGTTATGCAAATACACAGTAATATCCATCAGGCTATTAAAGGTAGGAACTTCAATTGCCGGCTCAAAAGCAATTGCTTTCATAGCCCCTTGTTCGCGCAAAATGAAACCAAGTGTTTTCTGGCTCATTTTATTTATTTGCTGTGGGGTATAGGTTTTGATTTCCAGCAGCTCGTTTTCATCATAATCAAAAGTTTGCGCATAAAACCGTTTCCATGGTTTGCCTAGATCATCACGATATAGCCTGACCGAAAATACCTGAACTTTTCTCTCGGTCTCAATATTGCTGCTGATATATTCAAAGGTT
>JBBQXO010000256.1:0-5212 GCA_038209595.1 Chitinophagales bacterium | reverse complement strand
TTAAATACAACGATAGTTTTGTAGATAAGGAAGATAGCTATAGGCATAGCAAATGGCTTAGCTTTATGAACAAACGGCTGGTAATTGCAAAGAGATTATTAAGCGATAAAGGAGTTATTTTTATTAGTATTGATGATAATGAACAAGCCCAATTGAAGCTATTATGTGATGAAATATTTAATGAGAATATGAAAGTTGGAAATATTGTATGGAAGAATGTTACTGATAATAATCCAACTAATATTGCAAATGAGCATGAATATATTTGGTGTTATGCTAAAGAAAAGAATAATATTCCTCGCATTTGGAAATCTAATAGAAGTAATGCCAAAGAAATTTTACTTAAAGTTGAAACTGAATTATTAGAAAATCACCAAAAAATAGAATCATTAGTTGATGCTTACACAAGATGGTTTAGAGAAAATAAAAAGTTTCTATCGGAACTAGACCGATATAAATACATAGATTTTGATGGAGTATACACAGGGAGTCAAAGTGTCCATAACCCTGGCAAAGAAGGTTACAGATATGACATTATTCATCCTGTTACAAAAATGGCGTGCAAGCAACCGCTTATGGGATATCGGTTTCCAGAAACTACGATAAAAAAATTATTGCAAGAAGGGAAAATCCTTTTTGGAGAAGACCATACCAAATTGATTGAAATTAAAGTCTATGCGAAAGACTATTTGTCAAAATTTTCAAGTCTATTGGAACTTGATGGCAGGCTTGGTGCATTTGAATTAAGGACAATTTTTTCTGAGTCTGCAAAAGTGTTTAACAACCCCAAACCTGTCGAATTAGTAACTGAAATTTTAAGTTTTTCTACTCCGAAAAATGCCAAGGTATTTGACTTCTTCGCAGGTTCCGGTACCACGCTCCACGCTACCATTCAATTGAATGCCGAAGATGGTGGCAACCGGCAATGTATAATGGTAACAAATAACGAAAATAATATTTGTGAAGAAGTAACTTATGAAAGAAACAAACGGGTAATACAAGGCTATACCAATGCTAAAGGGCTACAAGTAGCCGGGCTTACCAATAATAATCTCCGCTACTTTAAAAGCGAATTTGTACCGAGTAATAAAAGCGAGCAAAACAAGCGGTTGCTTACACAGGCAAGTACAGACCTGCTGTGTATAAAAGAAGATTGCTACACAGATATTACCAAGGCAAACGGTTTTAATTGCAAACAATGCAAGCTGTTTATAAAAGATAGCGGAAAATATTTAGTAGTGGTTTACCATAACCGCAACCCATTAGCTGTTTATGAACAATTGATAGCGTTTATTAAAACGATAGACACCTCCACTGAAAAGGTCAGGCTATATGGTTTTAGCCCGGAGAAAGAAACACTTGTGGAAGATTTTTACGAAGTGGCGGATAAAATAGAAGCCGTGCCGCTGCCCGAAGCTATTTACAACGCCTACCGGGCTACTTTTAAATCATTAAAATTAGATAGGGTCAGTATCCCAAATCCGTCGGTTAATCAATCAGTCGAGGTAAATAGTTTATTTCCAAATGAGGCATTATGAATAAAGGTGAACAATTAAATCTTTTCTCGTTTTGGGCTAACCCCATTGAAGACCTTGTATTTGGAGCTTTCCGCGAAGGCGAGAGTATGCAGTTGGAATACAAATCGGCCAAAGGGGGCTTTCCTGATTCATTTTGGGAAACTTACTCGGCATTTGCCAATACCGAAGGTGGTATTATAATATTAGGCGTACGGGAAAAAGATTTTAGTCTGCTTGCTGATGGTTTAACCAAGCAACAAATGCTGCAGTACCGCCGCAATTTTTTTGATACCGCCAACAACCGCAATAAAATAAGCCATAATCTGCTACTGGATGATGATGTGAAAGTACTTCCTGTACCCGAGCAGGAAGGTGCTTATTTGCTCGCCTTTCAAGTGCCAAGGGCAAAGCTTGAGCAAATCCCAGTATATAAAGGCTCCGATATGCTTACCGGCACCTACAAGCGTAATGATACAGGCGATTACCGATGCGATCGGGATGCAGTGCGTAGAATGGTAAGCGATAGTAACCCTGCCTCCCCATCGGACAGTAAAATTTTGCGCAACTTTACGCAGGCAGACCTTGATACCCAAAGCCTGCAACAATACCGCCAATTGATGGCGAGCCAGAAGCCTGACCATCCCTGGCTGGTGTTGGATGAAAAATCTTTTCTGCAAAAACTTGGGGCATGGCGCAAAGACCGCAGCAGCAACGCAGAAGGCATTACACTGGCTGGTTTGGTAATGTTTGGTAAAACAGAAGCCATTACCGACCCCGATGCGGCACCGACTTTTTTTCCCGACTATCAGGAAATACTTACGCAAGAGGCTGCATTGCGCTGGACCGACCGTATTTACCCCGACGGCACCTGGGAGGCCAACCTTTTTCAGTTTTACCAGCGAGTGTGGCCACGGCTTTCGGCAGGTTTGCCACGCCCTTTTCAATTGGTAAATGGGGTTCGGCAGGACGAAACACCTGCCCATGTGGCCT
This sequence comes from Chitinophagales bacterium, assembly GCA_038209595.1. Taxonomy (GTDB): domain Bacteria; phylum Bacteroidota; class Bacteroidia; order Chitinophagales; family Chitinophagaceae; genus Phnomibacter. The sequence continues at coordinate 2,705 of JBBQXO010000256.1, read as the reverse complement.
TACGTGAATCGTTTGTAAACGCATTGATACATGCGGATTATACCGCGGTGGGTAATCTTACAGTAACCCGTAAGCTAACATCGTTTGAATTTAAAAATCCTGGCACTTTGCTTATTTCACAACGGCAATATTATGAAGGTGGCACAAGCGTTTGCCGCAATAAGGCCTTGCAAAAAATGTTTATGCTTATTGGCCGTGCAGAGCAAGCTGGTAGCGGATCGGGCAAAATTGTATCGGGCTGGGAAAGTGCCCAGTGGCAGCAGCCCTATCTTGAATTGAAAGATCAACCCGATCAGGTAATACTTGCCTTACACATGGAAAGCATGTTGCCAGAAGATGTGCTGCAACGGCTTCAAAAATTATTTGGCGATAAAGCCCTTGAGTTTTTTGGCGATGATTTGCAAGTTCTTAACCTTGCCGTACAGGAGGGAATGGTTACTAACCAACGGCTTCAGTATTTTCTTGCTCTTCACAGAGTCGATATTTCTTCGCTCTTAAAACGTTTATGTCAGGATGGTTTATTGATTCCTTCGGGCAAGGGCAGAGGAACTGTGTACTATTTGCCTAAAAATTACCCAAGCAAGTATGCTGCCAATGAAGGAGTGCAAAATTTACCCCTTTCTGGTAAAAACCTTGACACCTCGGGTAAAAACCTTGACACCTCCGGTGAAAACCTTGACACCTCGGGTAAAAACCTTGACACCTCGGGAGAAAACCTTGACACCTCGGGAGAAAAAGACTCCAAAATAGCCCCATTAAATAAGCGTATAAAAACTAAGACACCAGAAGCTATATTGAGTTTTGCAAAAGATAATTATGAAACTGCCGATGCAATCAGTAATGCGGTGGGCCGTAAACTTGATTATTTGAAAAATGAAGTTTTACCGAAAATGGTAGCAAATGGCTCCCTTCTACTTTTGCATCCTGATAACAAGCACCATCCTGCACAGGCATACAAAGCTAATAGTAATAATATCCTTTAAAAATATGTATATACTTAAAACTTTTCAAGAAAAAGCAGTAACGAACTTACTCGGACATACTTTCGAAGCATTGCATTCACTGCCATTACAGATACCTATTTTACTTGAAGCACCCACAGGCAGTGGCAAAACGGTAATGATGGCCGCTTATTTAGAACGTTTATCTGATGAATTGCATTTGCAGCCCGGCCTGCATGATAATGTGGCTTTTATTTGGTTTGCACCTAATACGCTGCATATACAAAGTTTTCAATCTTTGCAAAAATTGTATGGCGACACCAATAAACTGAATTCCATAGATTTAAGCAACCTCAGCAATAACCCGGTTTTAAACCCGAAAGATTTATTGTTTGTAAATTGGAGCAGTGTAGATGGGTTAAAAAAAATATGGCGCAAAGACAATGAGAGTAATACCAATCTGGAGGCTTTAATAGAAAATACCAAGGCAAATGGCACTGAAATTATTTTAATTATAGATGAAGCCCATTTAAGTGCATTTAGCGGTCCACAGGCCATTGCAGTAAGACGCTTGATAAAAGCAAAAATTGAAATAATGGTAACGGCAACACCTAACTTACGGCCACAACGTAACGTGTTTATAAGCCGGCAGGAAGTAATAGCTGAACAGATGATTAAAAAGGGTGTGCGCTTAAATATTGGTCTCGATCCCGAACAGCAAAACGATGAAAATGTACATATTCATTTATTGCGTACGGCCTTTGCAAAGAAAAAGGAATTGGAAATACAATATAACGAATCTGTAGGAGAACATAAACTTAATCCTTTATTGCTGATACAACTGCCAAGCGATAATAGCTCATTGAGTGATGAAGACAAAAGTATCAGGGATGTATTGGTAGGTATTTTGGTAAATGAATATAATGTATCTACTCAGAATGGACGCCTCGCTATTTGGTTAAGTGGCGAAAGGGATACAGATGGGCTGGAAGATGATAATGGCTTGCAGGATGTATTAATTTTTAAGCAGGCAATTGCACAAGGTTGGAATTGTCCAAGGGCATCAATATTGGTAAGTTACAGAACCGTGCAAAGCCCCGATTTTGGAGTGCAAACCGTTGGTAGAATTCTACGAATGGCACATCAGAAACACTATGACCAAAATGATTTAAACTATGGATATGTATATACCAACATAGAAAGCAACCGGATAAATTTTGTTCCATCCGATGCAGATTATTTCAATATGCAATTGGCAGAAAGAAAGGATAATAGGGGTTGGGTTTTCAATAAGTTAAATACGTCTGCTATTGTAAACGACAGAATATCCCCGGGTGTGCTATCGTCGATTTTTGAAGTTCATTTTTTCAGTGTAATGGAAAAAGCATATGTAATTAATCAATTGCCCGATGTTGATTTGTTTACTCCACAAGATGAGGCTGATTTGCAAAAGCAAAGAGCCATTAACACCAAAGCATTGCAAGACGCAGGTTGGGCATTTAACTTAGATGACCATCAGATTCATATACCCACTAATGTAGAAGTTGATAGCTACGAAGTAAATTCCATCGTATTGAATGCTGATCAAATGGATAATTTTGCCATTACTACGGCACAATTTGGTGAAATGTTCGAAAAGTTTTGTTATGAAAATATCACCCGGTTAAACCGTTCCAAAAGCTGGCGAAAGTTAAGGGATACCCTTATCCATTTTGCAGAGTATTACCTCAATATGTTTGAAACAAATGCCCATAAGTTTTTTCT
>JBBQXO010000255.1:0-5243 GCA_038209595.1 Chitinophagales bacterium | reverse complement strand
ATATTCAGCAAGGGTTTTTACCGAAATATTTACTTCGTCAAGGTTTAGCTCAATCCCATAAAAACTGGTATTTGGCGCCCCACTTTGCCTCGGCGCTAACTGCTCATTAAATAAAACAGCTTCGCTGAAAACCTTGCCGATACTAGCCTCCCACCCAGTTTTATTTTTATTTAACCAACCATACAAAGCCTGTTCGCTGCTTTGCAATTTAATTAGTATTCCTGAAATTATTTCGTTGTGTTTTGTAACTTGTTCTTGTAATTTTTCCTGCTCTCTTTCCGTAGCCTGTTCTATTTCTTTTCTATCAAGTTCCCATTGTTTTTGAAGGACTTCTATTTCGCTTTTAAAACTGCTTAATTGCTGTTCAGATTGTTGTACACCCAATTTTCTATCAAAAAACTCTTGCTTTGCTGCATTTAATTCTTCTTCATAAAACCGTTTTTGTTTGATGGCTTCATTTTTCAGCTTTTCTCCTTACAATAATTCCTATTGGTGCTCTGCTGCTTCCCTTGCCTGTGCAATTGCCTGTTGATTATTACTGCGGGTTTCTACCAATACTTCATTCAGCCATTTACGTGCCATTTCTTTATCCCCAAGCGACTGCTCCTTTAACTGCAACAAACGACCATTTTGCTCATGAACATAACCGCGTTGGTTGTTCTCCATTTCAGTATGCAGTGCATCGTATTTCTGCGAGATGTCGGTAAAACTAGCCACCAACAAGCCCTTTTCCTTATTGAGTTGTTTAAGGTTTGTTTCAGTTTCTAATTTTCGTGCTACTTTATTTACAATAGCTGAAATTTGAATACCAACATAATATTCATTTCTTTCTTTCGCCTTTTTCAAATCACTTTAAAGCACACTTATTTCTGATTTCATTTTTTCGGTTTTACTCCGAAACCTGCTTTCAGTTATTGATATTTTACGAAGCAATATTTGCTTCTCGCTTTCCGCTTTTTCTTTCTTATCAGTTAGTTTTGGTATAGATCGCTGTACCTGATTGGCAGCCCAAACCAATTGCCGGCAACTATTGTTCTTATCTCGTTCAAGGCTGCGAATGGCAACATGATATTTTACAACATTCTCTGCCTGCCTTTGTACAGAAGGCAATTTATATTTATGTACATCATCCAGTTGTTCTTCAAAATTTTTCAGGTGGTGAGTATAGCTCTGCAGGTCTATTGAAATGTCTTCTTCATTCAAACTCATAATAATGGTTTGCTTAATAAACTCTGCCTCCAGTTTTGAATTGAGAAACACATTTTGTATAGTACGTGGAATATTCTTGTACTGCTTGCTTTGCAGCAAAGCATACTTGCCAAATTCCTTTTTAGCTGTTTCGCTATTGCCGTATACAATATCCCTATACTCTTCGTATCTGTCAACCTTTCGTGTATAATCAATCTTCAACCCATCCAATATTTGACGGGTTTCTTCCCACTTGTCAAAGGCCCTTCCATTCACATCTACGAAATACTTCTTATCATAAGGCGCATCAATAAACCTAAAGCAAACCTTTCCCTGCGCTTTGAAAGTGAGTATGCAAAACGGTCCTGTTTCACGTACTACCTCATAGATTAAAAAAGAGTTTTGAAAAGGGAAATAGTATTCCCCAAAGCTTTTCTTTTCGCGGCTTATACCCAGTTTTAATGAGTCGGCATTATAGAAATACAGAATGGCACGCAACAAAGTGCTTTTACCAACACCCTGTGTTCCAATCAGGTGTACATTACCGTCAGCCAATACATCGACATACTTAATGGTGGCACTGTTTATAAAAATTATTTTATTTAGGAATCTCATATTGAACTTCTTCGGCTATGTGAATGCTTAAAATTAATTGTTCGAGGTATTTAAAAGATGCGGCCACTTTGTAGGTTTTTGTTATCTCGTTTTCCAGTTCTATCATCCCAAACTTTTCAAGGTCAGTAATAATTCGTTCTACCCTATCCTGATTGCTGGTTTCCGCACCTGATTTCTTTATAGAAGCCAGTTTGTCCTTAAGACTAGCATCCATTTTTAAATGAACCACAATATCGCTTGGCGAAAAGCGGAAACCGGGGCTAAAACTATTGTTAAATGCCTTGAAAAAATCCAGTATGTCAATCCAGCGATAAGCCTGTTCTATTTTTCTTTCCATATCGGCTCTTTCTTCTTCTCTTGAAAAGTAGAAATACTCTTCCCCTTTTTCAAGCTTAAAATTTATGGAAGTAAAATAATCGGCGAAATCTTCGAAATTTTCATCCAATATATTATACAACTTACGGTATTTTTCTTCTACACTATTGCTGCAAATAAAGGAGCCCTTGCTCAGCAATTCAAAAATATCAGCAGTTTGGCGTGGCATGTTCATGGTCAGTCAATTTGTTTTTCCTGTTTATGTAAAGAATGGTGGGTAAAATCAAGCCGTAACCAAAGCATACTCCACCCATTCATCTCTCAAATATTTTTCCTGAATTGTAAATTCATTCTCATAAATTGAAACCATTTGACAAAAAATGGTCATTTTTTCTTCATAAGATACTTCACGCGGAAACCGGTAGCCCATAATAAACTGGTATAAATTTTTATTGGAAGCTCTAAATCCATTTCTCAACTCTTCCAGGTTAATAAAAATTTCTTCTTCTGTCACAGTTTGCAGGTATTCATCGCTGATATTATCGGCCACAGGCATGGCTGCCCTATTTACCAATTTGTTTTTTGATGCAACTTTTTCAACCAATACCCTGCCCGTATCGGTTTGCAGATTTTCTAATGATAATCTTAAGGAATAGGATGGTCTTGGTTCAAATAACACTGCATTGTTTTGCTGCAATATCTTAATCAGATTTGTTTGTGCTTTTAGTTCAAATTGATCTTTCAGGTATTTAATTTGTTTTATTTTCTCAATAATGCGGCTTTGGTGCTTTACCTGGTTCAGGTATTCTATAATTTGTTTTTGAGTTTCAATCAGGTTATGCCTGCTTTCTGTTAGCTGCCGCCTAAGTTGTGACACTACCTGTTTTAATTCATCATCGAGTGCCGATACAAAAAAGGTTTGCTCTTCGTCTGTTACCAAACGATCAGATTGCTCAATAAGTCCAAAAATAGCCCTGCGTTTTTCGTCAAAACCTTCGAGCCGGGCTATTTTAATGGTATAGTTGGGCTCAGATTTAAAGGCGTTCTCAATATTCCGGTTAAGATCAATTATGTTGCGAAGTGTAATCCGACCAATTTTCCGGAGGGCATTTTTTACCTGTTTGAGGTAAAGATACTTTCTGTTTTCGTTGCTTTCCTGAAGGTAAAAATTAATAAATTGCTTTACTAACTGAATATTTTCATTGATGAAAGACGTATTAATTTCTTCATTTACTTCCAGTATTTGCTCAAAAAAGGCTTGAAACACTTCTTCTAATTCGATATAAGGGCCATTTTGTCGAAGTATGCCTTTATGAATCAGGGTTTCAATACGGTCTTCATCAAGTAATATTATAGCCTGTTCATATTTGTATAAAAATGTCTTCCGTTTCTCGAACATTTCTACCAAAAGTTCCTTTGCCCATGCGAGGGTATTAATAATTTCCTTTATGGATTGAAAATGGGTCATTCGCTATAGAAAGGGGCGAATATAAAGTAATTAGGGGGAAGGGTGTACTGGTTGACCGGTGAACTTTGTTTATAGGTTGCCAAGTTAACAGGTAAACCTTTCAACCTATAAACTCTCAGAAAATCTGTAACTGATAATAAGATCTAACTATATACCTTTTCTAATTCAATTAATACAGATTAATGCCTGGTTCATTCAAAAAAAATTGCATGCCACCTATCCAAATATTATTGCCATCCCTTCCACCAAAATCAATAGAACTACCGCTATAACTTATCCACCGGCTACTATTTCCAGGAAAGCGATAGCGCCTTGTAACTGCTTGATAAATATGCTTGTATTTAAGGCCCGCCATTCCTTTGGGTGCTTTGTTTACAAACAACACATCTGCCTCTACCTCTATCACCATTCCACTATTATTTTGGCCTTTATAAAGCGCAATACCCCTTATTAAATTTACAGGTTGTTGTGTTTCAGGGTTTTGGGTGGTAGTTTCCGTTTTATTGTTATTTTCATTTTTTGCTGCTACTGCACGCTTAGCGGCATTTTCTTCCTCCGTTTTTTTACGGGCTCTATCTGCCAATATATCCATGACTTGTTTTTAGACTTGAAAGATTAGGATTGATTTTTTTGATAAATGTATTTTGCCATGCCACCCAATCACTTTCAGCATTATTTTTTTAGTGGGCAGGCAGAAAGGTTATAAACTACCAGTTTATAAAGTTTAACAAAAACGCAATTTACCCAATGAAATTGTTCCTTCAATGTCTTTCAAAACTTATTTATAAACCCAATTGAACTGCATTCATTTTGAAGTACCCCTTCCAAAAAGCGGTGCAGGAACAACAATAAACGATCAGTAGCCAACATGCATCTCAACTGAACCGGAATAGATATTAATATATTATTTTTTTGAATAAGTTTTTCCAACTTTTGACGGATGCAACAAAGTTCCGATTTCATCCCCTTGCTTGCGTTCTTCTACCTGTATTCTGTTTTCTTCGGCAAACCGATCCTTGCGGATACCGGTAATTTGCCAACTAACTTTTACATCAGGCTTATCAGTTAAAATGGAAAATATATTTCCGCTCAATTCATCTTTTATAATGGCCTGTGCAAACTGCCCCATCACCGTAAGTTGATACCGGAAATCTTTATTGAGCGCTTCAAACCAATCGGGCATTTCTACTACGGCTTCTCCCTTGGCATTGGTAGTAATATTACCATTATACACATTCATCATATCGGGGCTTTCCACAAAACTGTGGTAGAGGTATTTGTTATAAGGGTCTAGTGGATGGTCAATTTTAAAGGAACCACTACCCTTACTGAGAGAACCGCTGACAGATAAATTACCGGTAGGAATAGAAACATTACCAGAACTATTTATCCGAAAGGTTTCTGTAGCAAGTATCTGACCGTTTGCATTTGTCCCATAGTTTACAAAACTAAATGCCTGTCCATAAGGTGTCATAAAATCGTTGGTACCGCTTACCACAATGCCATTAGTGCCGTACACGTTCAGCATCGCATCTGAATCACCGCTTCCAAAAGTGGCCCCAAAAGGAGCAGACATCTGAAATCCTGCATTTATGCTTGAATTGGATTGAACAGTACCATTGCTGGAAACACTGAACATAGATTGCCCACTTGCATT
>JBBQXO010000254.1:0-5319 GCA_038209595.1 Chitinophagales bacterium | reverse complement strand
TCGTAATCTTTTTTTGTTTTAATTGGCTTGATGTTCATTTTAAATTGTTTTAGCGTTTATTTTATCATACTCTGCATGTGTTCCAATAAATCTAATCCAAACCATTTGGTAGTCATAACTAATTTTTACAATTAGCCTGTAATGGTTGCCTTTGATATTGAAAACAACTCTGTTTTCAGCTAAGAAGCTTGCACTTGGATATTCTTTTTTGATTTGACTGGGAGTAGTCCATTCTGCTTTTGAAGTTTCCTGATACCAAGCCTTTAATTGCTGCTCACTGTCTGGATGAGTCTCCCAAAAATTTTGTAATATTTTCTTTGCAATAATTCTCAACTTCTAAAATTTTGCCAAAGATAACGAAAGTTCCCGAATTGGGAAATCTTATTTGTTGTTAAAAAACGGGGAGTTATTATAGCATTTCCGCCAACGGTAGGTATTGCCGATGGTTGGGAGTTTGAAAATCGTCCGCCGGAACCGCGGCCTAGCTTTTTGCTAAAGATAAATATTAAGAACTAAAGTTTGGCTTTGTTGGTCAAGCCCCGAACCGAAGTACAACAGAATTACCGCTGCTGATTGTTTCAATGTCGAGCCCAACTATTGGCAATACCAATGTTGGCTGATGCCCTTTTTTCAATTTGGTTTTATCATTAAATTTTACAGATAACACAACCACCTTTGTTTTTTATTAGTTTATAGGTGTCGAGCTTTTTGCATAATGGTAAAGAAATATACCGGGCGGGGCCAGAAACTCCGGGGACGTTCATGTAATGGCATGCAATGCCTATTTTATCTTCCTGAATTCAACATTCCTGGCCCGGGCTACAGAAATTTTTAAGTTGATGACCTTCTTCTTTTTTCTTTCGAAGTAAACAGTACCTTCCGGGCTTTCAAAGCCATCTTTATAAGTAGCTGTAAGCGGAAACTCTGACTTGGGTTTTAGTATTAAAACTAATTTTCTATTTTTCACCTGCACGTGGTATTTTACTTCAACTTCTTCTGAATAATATTCACCAACGTATTCCTGCATTGTTTTTTCATCGAGTTTTGCAGAATCAATTTTTATAAAGTAAACACTGTCTTTTAATGGATTAATAATTAAAAGTCCATTTGAACTTAGTTCAACCATGTTATTACCATTTGTTGTAAGAAAGACATTTTCAGCCACCGGCTTCCATTTGCCACCCTGCGTTCCATGCAATTTTTCATTATGCATGTATAGTTTTACTCCATCGCCTGTTCTGGTATTCCGGTACCAGCCGGTATAGCTAGTTAATTTTTCTTTTGTAACAGTATAAGCCGAGGGAGCTTCCGGCTTAACTTCAGGCTCTTTTATAGGAATAAACATATCAGATACAGCTTCTGCTATATGGAGGGTATCGTTTTCGTATTTTGCAGTGTTGCTTAGCCAGACGAATGATAAATCTAATTCAGGATATGCTTCCAAATGAGCACGGTAACCGGCGGTGATGCCTTCATGCGCTACATAATTCCAGCCACGAAATTTGTCAACAATTAACCCTGCGCCATACCTGTGCATCACTCCATTATTGAATGCGCTGGTGCTCAATTGCTTCTCCAGTAATGATGGTGTCCCGAATTTCCCATTCAGAAAATAATTACACCATATCTCCAGGTCCTCAGCCGTCGTCAATAACCCCGCATGGCCATACACGTATTCATTTGGCATGTCGGTTTGATAGTCGGTTCCGGATTTAGAATAAGCGATAGCCCGGTTTGGAACGATCCTTTTATAATTGTCCCGCCATTGTGTATGCTTCATGCCGGCGGGTTCGAAAATATATTTACGGGTATATTCAGCCAGACTTATACCGCTTACCCTTTGTACAATTATTGTTAATCATTGATAATTGGAATTACTGTAAATATATTCATCACCCGGCTTGTGGTTCAATGTCTTTTGATTGCAAATAATATACAGTGCGTCGTCGTTAGTGTATGTCTTGGTCGTTCTTGGCCAGCCTGCAATATCTGCGATGTATCCCCAGTCCTTTAATCCGCTCTTATGCTGAATCATCTGGCGAAGCGTTATAATATCGCCATAGTCGGGCAATTCAGGCACATATTTTTTCACATCATCATCCAATGATAACTTGCCTTGTTGCTCTAATAATAAAATAGCTGCTGCCGTAAATTGTTTTGATACCGAACCTGCTTCCGATAGGGATTCGGTGGTAAGGGATACGTCATGTTCTAGGTCAGCCATTCCCCATGCTTTGGAAAAGATGATCTTACCGTTCCTGCTGATGGCAAACTGAGCACCGGGGTTATTTGGTTTATACCTAGTAAAAATCGTCTCTATCTGCAAAACAGTATCCTGCCAGCTTTGGGCTTTCCCAAGTTGGCAAATGAATAAAATTAAGATGATCAAATAAATTCTTTTCATAGCTAAACCATTTTGTAAATACATTTAATAATTGGGTCTTATTGAGATACTCTCATTTTCGATGTGTCATATAGGGGTTTCAGGCAACGGACACGGCTTGCTGCTGTGCTGGCATTTGAAAAACTGTCAGACCGGCAACCGAAGCCGATTAGAATTATTGATGATTAAATTTAGTACAAATTACTACTAATAAACGGTCCTGCCCTGCCTTTAGAATAGTTTAATAGCTAAATAGTTAAAAAGCCCGAACAGCCCGCACAGAGAATGTGTTGCCCTTGTTGCTGGTGTTCTGAACGCCATTGAAGAAGACCTGGACCCATGCGAAGTTGTTATTGACCTCGCTGGAACTCCAATAGAAGTTATTAGTAAAACCACCAACAACGGTTTTTTGCAAATACAACAAGTTTAATTCGTGTTTTGAAGGTAAATACCAATCGCCATAAGTGACACCGCCTGCTGTGACAGAATGCTCGTTGCAAACAGTTGCTGCAAAAGCATTACCGTCAACGGGTCCCTGGTCAGCAATAATCATGGCGGTATTTTTTAAACCTGCTCCAATACCATCTGCCCTGGCACGGGTATTTGTATTTGTACCTCCAGACCAACGGATACCTGTACTTTGGTCGGTAGTTGCTGCTATTAAACCATGTTGTCCGTTATCGTAAACATAAAATACTATACCCCCACCGTAGTTTTCGCCAATGAAATGTACTGTTGAATACCAGTCGGTACCATTGTAGCATTGAAAAGCCTTGATGCTTGTATTATAAATAATAAGCCCCGCCGGTGGGGAAGTTATAGCATTTCGTGCAGTTGAATCCATACGGGGTGGAAGCAATCCCCGTGTGGTAGAAGTAATATCCAATGCTGCTTTGGCATTTGGCGTTGTGGTGCCAATACCTACTTGTGCATTTGCCCTTGTAATAAATAAAAGGGCAATAAAAAGATAGCAAAACTTGTTCATAATTTTTTGTTTTTTTGTTTTAACTTTTTTTGATGGTGTTTTTTCAATGGACACAACGTTGAGTATTTGGAAGGCAGGGAATTCATTGCTCGGCCAGCCCGGTACAAATGCCAAATGGATAATATAAAGTTGAAGTTAAAAATAAAAGTTGAACATTGAACGTCGAGCCCGAACCAAAGACGCCATGTTGCTGCTGTTGAAGTTACATTGTCCCGCTCTGCTTTTGCAAATACCTGTGTGTGTCCAGTCAAGCTGCCTATGTGATGAGAGTAGGTCTCTCAATGAGAGAAGTGAGCAACCTTCATCATCAAACCGGTTGCATGCTGCGTGGCTCTAAGGGGTTGGGTGGAAAATGATTCTTCCATCTTCCTCGACTAAGAAATCAATCATGGATAAAATCCGCAGCCTTCGTTTGCATACTCGAAAGTGAAGTAATTACGTGGTTGCAAATCTCTTAAATCCGTTTATCCGGGTCTGGAAAAATTACTACTGTCATTTTATAAAAAGAAAGCTGAACGACCAATGGGGCTTTGTGAACAAGTGATTTTAAAAATGGTGTAATCTGATGTATCGGATCAAGCCATTGATGTCAGGTTCTGTGAAGAGCCGGAGGAATCCGTTTGTTTACTTGTCTTTGTGCCAGACTACCAGTACGACCATGGTAGATCTTGTGGATTTCTACGACCATTCCAAATTAGTAATATCATTATTTTATCAGCACTGATAGCATAGAATATCAGGTAGTCTAGAACGATTTTGATCCGGACGTTCTTATTACTTGTTAGTTTTCCAGATGTAGGGAAATCTCCTATAGATTTTACTGCATCGTGAATAAGTGTGTTGAGTTTTTGGCTAAATCGTGTAGATTTATTTCGTTCATTCCAATAGGAGAGAATATCTCGTATAGATTTTTTTGCAGTCTTAGACCAAATTATTTTTTTAGCCATTCATCCGTTTCTTTTTGTACTTCTTCATCTGTAAAATATTCGCCACTTTCAATTTCTTTGAGGGAACAATCAATCAGTTGTTGTTGTTCTGCATTGAGATTGTAAACGTGGCCTGAATTTTCTTCAAATTCCAGTAACCTTGATACATGCTCAAGAATATAATTCTCTTTTGTATTTTTGATTTTTACAATCAGTTTTTCTTGCAATTCTTGTGTTGACATGGTCACTTATTATAGTAGTGTAAATTCCGGCCATGTTGACCCACCCTTCCGGGATGTTGACCCACCTGCGTAGCAGGCATTAATTGTAAGAGCTAAATGATGATTAAAAATACGAATGGTTATTGATAGTCTTTTATTTTTTTTCTTCTTAAAGATTCTCCTTTTAATTCTATTCTATGTGCGTTGGATGTCAATCTGTCAAGAATCGCATCTGCGAGTGTTGGTTCATTTATAAAGTCATACCATTTTGCAATAGGAAGCTGAGAGGTGATGATAATACTTTTTTTACCATAACGGTCTTCCAGCAATTGCAGCAAAGTAAGTCTAACGTCTGGGCCCAGATTTTGTAAGCCAAAGTCATCCAGAATAATGAGCGTTTGTCTTTCGAGATGGTTCAGTAGTTTGATGTAGGAGCCGTCTAATTTTGAGAGTGTAACTTTTTCTATCAGGCGGTTCATTCCAAGGTAGGTTGTTTTGTATCCCTGGCAACAAGCCTGGTGTCCGAGTGCGCAGGCTAAATAACTCTTCCCACATCCAGTGGCACCAGTGATCAGTACGTTTTCACCCTGCGACAGATAATGTCCTTCCATGAGGGTAGCGAGTTGTTGTTTGGTTATATTTCTTGATGGGGAGCATTCAATTTGTTCGGCAGTAGCCGGTAGTCTTAGTTTAGCAAGTTTAAGATAGTAGGCTGTCTTTTCGTTTATCCGGTTCAGTTGTTCGGACTGCACCAGTTGTGCAACCAGGTCATGCCCCTGTAGTTGCTGATCCATGGGGAGTTCC
>JBBQXO010000253.1:0-5337 GCA_038209595.1 Chitinophagales bacterium | reverse complement strand
AAGTGCGGCGGTAGAAAAGAAAAACGTGGAATGTGAGAGGTGAAAAGTGAAAAGTGAATAGTGAAAGGTCAAATGTGAAAGGTCAAATGTGAAAAGTGAAAAGTGAAAGGTGAAATGTGAAAAGAGAAAAGTGAAAGGGTGAAAAGTGAAAGGTGAAAGGGGAGAGTCCGAAAGCGAAATCCCTTCATTAGAGGGGAGGATGGGCATCCCACTGAATAAGGGTTATTAGTATTAATGTTCATGCCCAACCGGGGTGGGTTTTGAGGCGGTAGATGGTAGTCGGAAAGTCGGGGAGACCGGGAGGCGGAAAGACGTGAAAGGGGAGAGTCCGAAAAGAAAAAGCAACTCTCCACTTTCCCTTAGCCTGTTAAACAGGAATACTCCTCTCTTTGGGAGAGGGGAAGGGGGTGAGGACTCCTCGTTCCCCGGAGTGACGACACAAGGGGAGCGGCACTGACTTTGCCATGAAGTTGGCCGAAAGGAGACTCCTCGTGTTTCGAAGCGGCAGCCTAACCCGTCATGTCGACGATAGGAGACATCTCTTGTTTCGAAGCGAAAATGATTCGCCGATGACTACGCCATAACTCTGGCCGAAAGGAGACTCCTCGTTCCTCGGAGTGACGACATTGGAGGAAACAAAAAACCATCCCGCATGAGGCGGGAGCAACCAAACAAAAAACAATAAACAAAAAAAAAACAAAAAACCACAAACAAAAAAAACCTTACTTAATCACCACATCTTTAATGGTGCCTGGCCCTAGAAGCTCATTTACCCTTTCAATGATTTTTGGCTTTTGGTAAATCAGTTCCTGCCGGAGTGGCCCCACGGTAGTATATACCATCAGGGTTTTGTTGACTACCAATATTTTTTCGGTATAGCGGGCGATGGTTTTACCCATAATGGTTTCCCAGGCTTCTTTTATCTGTAGTGCCTGTACTCCGGTTTTTATTTTGCTTTTTTCCAGGTATTGCCGCATGGCATCACCAAAATTTAATTCCGACATATATTTGTTTTGTTGGATCCTTATAGTAGATCGCTTACCGTTGTAAAGATAGTTTTTTAACTCAGTGCTATGATGGCATAAGGGGCATTAATTTTTTCGAGGCTTGCTTTAAGACGTTCCTCCTGTGTATCGGTTATAAAAACCTGTCCTTGTTTTTCAATACATACTTCTTGTAGCAGGTTCTGCATGCGTTCGTCGTCTAGTTTTTCAAAAATATCATCGAGTAGCAGGATCGGCGGGGCGCCTTTGGCTTCCTGCAGCATTTCAAATTCGGTAAGCTTCAAGGCAAAAAGGAGGCTTTTTCGTTGTCCCTGACTCGCCATTTGCCGGAAAGGACGGTCTTGAAGCAAAAACTGCAGGTCATCGCGGTGGATGCCGGTGGTGGTGCGGCAGAGTGCGAGATCACGGGGGCGGTTTTTTTGCAAAAGCTGCCGGAAATGAACCGTCATATCCGCCACCGGTGTGGGGGTATGGAGCTGCGATTGATAGCTGAGTGCAATGGCATCGGGTGTTCCAGCTATTAATTGGTAATGTTCGGTTGCTTTTTGCAGATAGGGTGTCAGCAATTCTACCCGACGTTTGTAAATAAAGGCTGCTTTGGTGGCTAGTTGTTCATCGAGGATATCGAGCACGGCATCCTGTTTTTTCTGCATTTCCGCCATTTGTTTGAGTAAACTATTGCGTTGCTGCAGCAGTTTGTTGCAAGCCATCAGTTGCTGCAAGTAGTCAGCGTCAAGTTGACAAAGCAGGGCATCGGCCATTTTTCTTCGTTCTTCGGCGGGTCCATTGATGATATTGATATCGTCCGGAGCAATGATGACCGCCGGAAAACGACCCACATGATGACTTATCCGGGTATAAATTTCGCCATCGAGACTGATTTCTTTTTTACCGTTCTCCCGAAAAATAGCCGTTACCTCCTGCGTTTTGGTTTGCACCTGTTTAAAAATACCCTGTATCCGCCAGCCTTGCTGCTCTTTTTGAACCAATTGGGCATCTGCTGTACCAAAATAGCTTTTTGTAAAACAGAGGTAATAAATGGCATCGAGCAAATTGGTTTTTCCTACTCCATTGAGCCCGCAAATTCCTGTAATCCTTGTGGTAAAATGAAAGTCGGCCTTTGCGTAATTCTTAAATTGTACCAGCGAAAGTTTTTCTAAAAACACCATGCCTTGCAAAATTGCAGGTTTTCGGGTGGGCAGGAACGATAAATCTGTGAAAAACAAAGGGAAACATCCCGGCATACCTATGGTGCTTATTGGTGTACACCCTATATTTGCACCTTATTTGAATAGGGTATGGCAAAAAAATTCACGAAAGAGACGTATTTATACTGGTATGAACTGATGCAACTAATCCGTCAGTTTGAGTTGAAAGCGGAAGAAATGTATAAAATGGCGGGTAAAATCCGTGGTTTTTTTCATGCTTATATTGGTCAGGAAGCGATTGCTGCCGGTTGTATGACCGCCACCCGTATGGAGGATCCTTACATTACTGGTTATCGCGATCATGGATTGGCCATAGCAAAAGGTATTTCTCCACAAAGTTGTATGGCCGAATTGTATGGTAAAGCCACTGGTTGTGCTAAAGGGAAAGGTGGATCGATGCACTTTTTTGGTAAGGAACAGTTTTTCTTTGGCGGACATGGTATTGTGGGCGCTCAAATTGGAACGGGCGCCGGTATTGCCTTTGCTGAAAAATACAAGGGAACCGATAATGTTTGTCTCGCCTTTTTTGGAGATGGAGCCGCCCGTCAGGGAATGCTTCACGAGGTTTTCAACATGGCCATGATATGGAAACTGCCGGTGATTTTTATTTGTGAAAACAATAATTACGCCATGGGTACTTCTATAGAACGTACAAGCAATGTGCTGGATATTTACACAATTGCTGAGGCATATGATATGCCCGGTGCTCCGGTGGATGGCATGAAGCCGGAAGAGGTGCATATTGAAGTAGAGCGTGCTGTAAAGCGTGCCCGGGAAGGCGGTGGCCCTACCTTACTCGAAATGAAGACCTACCGGTACAAAGGACACTCCATCAGCGATCCTCAGAAATACCGCACAAAAGAAGAAGTAGAGGAATTTAAGGCAAAAGATCCGCTGGAAATCGTTTTGCAAACCATCCGTACCGAAAAAATGGCTACCGAAGAGGAAATCAAAGCCATCAATGACCGGGTAGATGCCCTTGTAGAAGAATCCGTAAAATTTGCGGAAGAAAGTCCATGGCCCGATGACAGCGAAGTGTTCAAAGATATATATCATGAAGATTTACCTGAATTGTTTGTGATGGATTAATGGCATTCATGCAATGCTGAAACATTAATAAAAACAGGTTTTCTATTCAATAAATGATTTAATAATTTTTAAAAATAAAATGGCAAACAAAAAAGAAGTGCAGTTTGAAGAAGTTCAGGCAAATGACAGCGAAAACGTAGTGGTAGATCGTGCAAAAGGATTTTGGGAAAAATACAGCCGGTTCATTATTGCTGGTAGTATTGGGTTTATCATTGGGGTTGGTGGATACTATGCTTTCCAACATTACTACAAGGCACCTCGTGAAGAAAAAGCGGCTGATGCCATCTTTCAGGCACAACGCTATTTTGCCGAGGACAGCTTAAGCCTCGCCCTTAATGGGGACGGACAATATGCCGGATTCGAAAAAGTTGCCAAAACGTATACAGGAACCAAAGCGGGCAATCTTGCTAAGTTTTATGCCGGAGTTATTGCGCTTCGTTTGGGTGATCCAAATAAAGCCATAAAATATCTGGAAGACTTTAGCACCAATGCCAACGAGATTCAGACCATTGCTTATGCAAGAACTGCGGATGCTTATGCTGAATTGGGAAAAAATAATGAAGCATTGAAAATGTATGAGAAAGCAGCCAAATATTATCCTGAACATGAAGGGTTGTCTTCCGATAATTTTTTCCGTGCAGGTATGCTTGCTGAAACCATGGGCAAGCCGCAAGAGGCAGCTAAGTTTTACAAGGTAATCCGTGATAAATATCCACGTACCGATAAGGGTTACCAAATTGATAAATACCTGGCCCGCGTAGGTGTAATCAAGTAATCTTAATTTCCGGGCTCATCAAGTGCCCCATCTGAACTTAATAGAAAGCCGGTATGTAATAGTACCGGCTTTCGTTTTTAATACTGCAACTGGAAATATAATGGCAACCACCGGAAATGAAAACTTGTTCGACGATTTGCAATTGCCTCAAGGCGATACGCATGTGGTATTGGTGCGCACCGCCTGGAATGCGCCCATCACCCGCGAACTTGAAGCGGGTTGCCTGCGGGTGTTCGAAAAATATGGGATCCGTTCTACTTCTATTGTTGTACCCGGAGCCGTTGAATTGCCTTTTATGATTCAGGCGCATGCCGCCAAATCAAAGGATAAGGCCGATGCTTACATCGCCATTGGTTGTGTGATAAAAGGGGGAACCCCACATTTTGAATATGTTTGCCAAAGTGTAACACAGGGGATTACCCATTTGAATACAACCCTTGAGGTGCCCGTAATTTTCGGGGTGTTGACCTTGCTGAATGAGCAACAGGCGGTTGAAAGAACCGGCGGTATTCATGGCCACAAAGGCGAGGAAGCCGCACTTACCGCGCTTCAAATGATTGCGCTCAACAGAAGCCTTTTTTCAAAATGATTTTAGTATTTACTTTATGATAAATGTTCAGTTATTCATCCCTTGTTTTGTAGATCAGCTATATCCTTCTGTGGGTATGAATATGGTAAAAGTGTTGCGCAAAGCAGGCTGCCATGTTACCTATAATCCCCGGCAAACCTGCTGTGGACAACCTGCTTTTAATGCCGGTTTTCAGGAAGATGCCAAAGAGGTATGCGAGAAATTTGTTATCGATTTTGAGGGAGACGGATACGTAGTAGCGCCAAGTGCAAGCTGCGTTGGTTTTGTAAGAAACTATTTCCCGAAGCTATTGGCTGAAAGCAGTCAATCTGCCTCCGTTACCCATTTGAAGGACAGAATTTTTGAGTTTAGTGAGTTTTTGGTAGATGTGCTGAAAGTAGAAGAGTTTGGAGCGGTTTTGGAAGGGTCTGTTACGTATCATGATAGCTGTGCTGCTTTGCGGGAATGTAATATCAAGCAGGCACCAAGACGATTGCTATCCCATGTACAAGGGCTTACGCTTACCGAAATGAATGATGTAGAAACCTGCTGTGGATTCGGGGGTACTTTTGCCGTGAAATTTGAAAGCATCAGCAGTGCCATGGCCGATCAGAAAGTAGACAATACAGCAGCCACCGGAGCGCAATACCTTGTTAGTGCGGATATGAGTTGCCTGATGCATATTGATGGCTA
>JBBQXO010000252.1:0-5344 GCA_038209595.1 Chitinophagales bacterium | reverse complement strand
ATAAAGGAGTTAAAAGAAAAACTATTGCATCAGCCTGTATTGCATGCCGATGAAACTGGCTATTACTACAATGGTGATCGTAATTGGCTACATACTTTATGTACGGAAAATCATACGCTATATATGCCACATAAAGTGCGGGGTAAGGTAGGTATTGATGCAATGGGGATTCTACCTGATTTTAAAGGTACGTTGGTACACGATTTTTGGAAACCTTACAATAAATATTCCTGCAACCATGCATTATGCAACGTACATCACTTACGTGAGTTAACTTTTTGCGAAGAAGTTTTAAGTTGCACCTGTGCAGGTAAAATGAAGCAGTTCTTACTTAAACATCTTCAGAAAGTAAATTCCATAAAAGCAGCTGGAGCCAGATGCTTCACCAAAGGACAACTACAATACGTGCACAAAAAGTATGATGAGTTAATAAACGAAGGCAAGCAATTATACCCTACCCCCAAAAAGATAGTAGGCAAAAGGGGACCTACAAAAAAAAGTAAACCACATAATCTTTTGGATCGATTTGTTAACTTCAAGTCTGGAGTACTCGCTTTTATACTAGACTTTTCAATACCCTTTGGAAACAACCTTGCAGAGCAATCTATTCGCATGATGAAGGTAAAACAAAAAATATCAGGCTGCTTCCGAAGCGAACAAGGTGCAAAAGATTTTGCTGACACAAGAAGCTATATTGCAACTATGCAAAAACAGGGGTATTCAATCTTTCAAGCACTTGAAAATGCTATAAGTGGTAATGCTATCAAATTATTGGCCTGAATAGTTACGATTTTTCTTTTAATGTGAAACCTTGGAGGCAATAGCAATAGGGCTTAATTTATCTGTTTAGAACTGATGAACTTTGTTTTCTTGATGTAGATGATCCGTCCGAAGGCCAAAAAGCAAAAGAGTAAAAAAAGTTTATCTCAGACCAGCAGAAAGGCGATAAAAGGGTAGCCATAGCAGGCATCCATAGCATTGTTTATAAAATAAATGACGATGGCACTACCCTGCAACCGGAAACGAATCCTGGAACTTATATTAAATTGAAAAGAACTACCATCAGTATGTACTGTACCGCCATCATCGACAAACCTCCAGTATGTAGAACTTACAAAAAATAAGTTTGAATTCTTTACGTAAAAATCCAGCTATCAGGACAAACCCGGTAGCTGGATTTTTTATAAGTAAGCCTGTTCTAATACACTTTATGGCAACTGATCCGACTGAATGCACCTAAGGTTACATTACTACCTGTGTTTTGAATAAATGTAAACACCACCTGGTCGTTGGCATTAAGTAAAAGGTCCTTACTTAAAGCGATACTAAAAGCCTGATCATTTAGACCGCCATTAATGTAAGTTATAATTTGAATCTGATGCACATTAGCGTAAGTATTCGCAACGGACCCCACTATATCAAAATGATACAACCCTGCATCAGGCACTGTAATGGTTCCACCAACGTAACTAATGTTATTATTAAATCGTATAGAGCTAAAATCAGCGGTTTTTTCTACTCCGCTTGTTAATACAAATGCGGGTGAATTGTAAAGAAATGAGCTGAAATAAGCTTTTGTAACTGCCACCGGCTGCCAGCTTGCCAACCCATTCGCATCAGAGGTTAGTACTTTGCCTGCACCTTGGGTACCATCTGCAATTTTTACTTTACCCACAATATCTAATTTGGCTTCCGGGATATTTGTACCTATTCCCACATTGCCGGTACCGGTAATAATCATTCTATCTATGAAGGTGGTTGCGAATTTTATTGGATGGTTTCCATTTTGCGTAATAAATAAGGCATTGGGAAGTAAAGGATGGGTAGAACCATTTAACCCAATCTGGGCAAATGCACCAAAATTATTTGAAGTGAACACTACGGCCGATCCGCTTGTAGCATCATTATTGGCGATTTTTAGAACAGTGTAACCAGTCTCATTAAAAATATGTAATTTGGAATCAGGCGTTGAAGTCCCAATACCAACATTTTGAGCAAGACAATTGAGGCTAACGGCGAAACAAATAAGCAGAACAACACCTGATTTTATAACAGGGATGAAAAATATTTTCATATTATTTTTTTACGAATATAGTCATATTAATTGGAAATCAAAAAATTGATATGATTTTAATGCTTGCAGCATTTAAGCTATTAAATATTTGGCCCATTTTTACGGAAAGAATGTAGCTTCAATAATTTTTAGGTTAACCAAAACTGAGAAAATACGTAATCGATTATTAATTAATTGGGCTGACTGTTATGCTATGCACTTATTATAACGACACTAAAATGCCATTTTCTCTTTAGAAGTCAATCAATTTTCTTTAAACTATTAACAGCCTTTAAAATGAATGATGCGCTGAGGTTATAAAGGGTACTTCTAAAAACTCTTCAAACAAGGCCTACCAATTTTATAACACCGGATTTTACTTCTGTAAATGAAGGTGTTATAAAATTTGTGTAACGCAGTATCAGGGGTTTTTAAAGAAGCCCTAGAGTAAATTCTGACATTTGAGATGCCTACTAATCCATAATGGTGTATTCCACTATATCAAATTGAAGCTTAGTGCCATTATCGGGGTCACCAGCAATGGTTATGGTGGTTTGTCCATTTTTGCTTTCAATCGTAATAAGGGTATCCTCTGCGCTTTCACCTTCTTTATTTGTAAGTACTTTGTATTGAGCTTTTCCATTTTTCAGATATTCTGTCCATTTACATTCCAGGACCTTATTTATGCTTCCATTAATTGTTTGTGATATACCTGCAAATTGCAGGGTCATTAAAAGGCGGTTATCTTTAAATGTCAGGGTGGCCTCAATGGGCATTTCCTCACCGGGATTTCCGTCTTTAACTTCTCTTACTAAGGAGGATTTGAAAAGTACATTTTTATCACATTGGGCAATGGCAGATTGAGAAAAAGTGATCATGCTGATGAATACGAGGATTTTAAACATAGGTTTGATTTTTATGGTTGATGATTAAGGAAGAGTTTAATAAAAGTAAATTTGGTCAGATATATTTGATGTTGGGTTTTATGGTATCACCAGTCGTTTGTATTCAATAAATTTATTCAGTGATTTTAAAGTAAAGAGGGATAATCCAATGGTCAGCAGGATTAATCCATTTAGTAGAATTTCAATAATTACATTATGGAGCCTCAGATTTAAATACTGAGAAAATGGTTTTACAAATATCCACTCATGTAGATTCATACGCATAAGAAGATAAAGAATGATAATGGGAATAAGGGAGTTTACCCAAAACCAATTCCTCTTAATAGCAATAGAAACAATGAATGCGACCAACAGTCCTATTATTCTTGAGCCGTATGTCCACAGAATATAATAAGTTACTTTATATCCGGTTCCGGCGGGGTCCTCAAAAAAATCAATGCGGTCCTGATCTGAAGGTGACCCGATTAGGTCAAAAAATTCAGGATTATGTAAAAAGGAAAGTATACGGAAGCCCTGAATGAAAAAACAGGATGCGACACTATGAACGAGTATTTGTCGCCAGTTTAGTTTTGATATAAAACTGTTGAGTTTCGTTTTATCAATATAGTCTCTATTTGAAAAGAGGGTAAAGCTGAAAAAATAGCAAATGGTTTTACTTCATCTTGTTAATTTCCTTTTATGATACTGGGTGGTCTTAATCTTCTAAATAGTTCAATTGCTTAGTAAGTATAAAATTAGGGAGAATGATTTGATTTTTTTTAATATTTTTTGCTCTGACATTACTTTGCCCATTTAATCATATCAGAAGAAGTAGAAAGAAATCCGCCACTTGGCCTGATGGCATACATCGGTGTGGAATTCACTAAGGAATTATGAATATACAAATACCCATTGGCGCGATTTGGAATGATGAGATTAAAATCAGTCAAATAAGAATGGGTCATTTCTGCTGGTAAAAATAAGTTATCCCGGATATAATCTTGCCAAGGCATGCCGCTTACTTGTGTTATAATTTCTGCAAGCATGAATTAAGCTAAATTGCAATACTCATATTTTTCGCCTGTCTTAAAATTTAGTGGTAAATTATATGCAGCTTTAATGATATTCAAGTCAGGTTGAATTTTGAAATTGTTATAAGCTGGACTTTCTCTTTGCAAACCAGAAGTATGCGACATCAGATTTTTTATTTTAATGGGCCTCCATGTTTGTGGGGAATCAGGGAATAATTTATGAACCGTATCTTCAATACTCAGTTTTCCTTCTTCCATTAATTTCAAAATGGCTGTTGTGAAAAATTGCTTGCTTACTGAGCCCAACCTGATAGCAGTTTCTGCGGTTACAGGTACATTTAATTCTACGTTGCCTAAACCATATCCTTTGTTAACAATGGGCTGTCTATCTTTTATTATTGCAAGGGAAAGACCTACAATTTTTTGTTGATCCATCATATTCTTGACAATTATATCAGTGCTGTCAATTCGTGCAATTGAAAGAAAGGGGAGCAAAAGAAAAACTAGTAACTTGTACATGGTGTAATAATTTATTTTCTTATGAATAGCGGTTTTTCTCAATTTTTTCCGTTTCAGTTCTCTGTCCACGAGGCTTTTTAAAGGAATACAATGGCTTTTTGTTTAACCAAAAAGTGAGTTTCTAGAAACGAAACTGTCTTTCATTAATGTATGTGACTCGATAATTATAGTTTTATTTGCCCTCTAGACTCACTTTTTACCTTAGTTTGATAGCAGTAGTTTTTTTTCAATTGTTCATATTTGATAAAAAATCTGTCATAAACTATTTATTGTAGTTTCTTCCAAGCGGTATGGCCAATTATTTTCTGCATAAGTCTGCTAAGAAAAATGCTTGAAACCAATGCGAAAGGGTTCAAGCATTTCTTTATCGTTACCTATAATTGTTATTAGTATTGTCTTATTTGCACACTCATTGTTAAGATCCTCAATTCAATTATTGTCAAGACGATACTTTTCTCTTTTTTTTCAGATTTAAAATAATAAGATCCTGGTTCATACCATCAGGTTGTTCGTTTGACTTTATTTTTTTTAACTTGATAACAGCTTTAAAAAGTCCCTCTATCGGATTATTTAAAACATCTGAGGCTGAAAAATCCGGGTTTAAAGCCTTATATTGGAAAACCACAGATAACCATCTTTGTTTAGGTTCCCCTAAGCATACAGAAATCAAATTGTTCATTTTTTTCAATTTTGAAGGTCAAAGCCTGTTGTGTACTTACATAAAATTTGTTTTAACCTAACTCGCTTAAGAAAGATTTTTTTCTGATCGTCCTTCTGTATGTCTACTTAAAATTATGGCTCTTTCTATACGCGGTCTGTTATAGCGTTGAAGAAAAATAGGATAAAGATTTAGTAAT
>JBBQXO010000251.1:0-5405 GCA_038209595.1 Chitinophagales bacterium | reverse complement strand
ATCGCAGGTACGTCTGCCCATGGTCACAGTATCCACGGATTGTATAAAATCGCCGTATCCATAAACTTCAACTTCCATCTGTACAGCATTTTAAAAAGGAAAGATCATCCACCGGGCGCCGCAATGTAGCATAGATGCTGTAAGCATGGTAAACAATAAGTTTCCTGGACATCCTGATACAATTTTACAAAATAATGGAAACCTGAACAGGATAGTCCTGCGTTTTCTCTTTTTTGGCCTTTTATTTTTTATCGACCCATTTGGGTTGCTCTTAACAAATGGTTCGTTTTCTTGCCAATTTATTGCGAAAAATCACCAATGGTAGTAGCGGGTTGGTGCTGCCATTAGACCTTACCGGTTCAATCAAGCACACCACACCTATCAAATAAATTACCTGACACTTCACACAAAGCTGCCAGTCGTCTGACTGGCAGTTTTTATTGGATGTTAAATTTACCTTCAGGTTTGAAGGTTATTTTACCTTCAGAAAGATTCTTATTTTGATAGGAGGCTCACAAAACCCCTAGGGTGCTGGTGCTGTTATCGTTTTATGGCTGCCATCACAAAAGGGAGGGTTCTTGGTATGCTTGCAATTGCAAAGCCAAACTTCCCCGGTTTCCTCGGCTGTAAACTTCAAACTTTTCCATGGCATCAGGGTTTCCCCGTTTTCCTCGGTCCAGCTTTGTTTATGTTGTCCATCGCAAAGCGGCTGTTTGCTGCTTAGCCCGCAGGTGCACCAGGCATAGGTTTTGCCAGCTTCAACCTGCACGGCGGTCGGTTCGCATTTAAACACTTTAGGTAATATCAGGTCACTCATAGTTATCTGTTTTTATGTGTCAGGGTCTAAAGGTAAGCCCTATAGGTTTTTAAGCATCAAATTCCCTGTTTATAAAAGAGCAGGCACCTAAGCACCCCTTGATAAGAGTCATGGATATCCGGGATCAATCAATACGTCGCTTATTTAAAACCGGCAGGCTCACAATATGTGCAAAAGCGGTCACCAAACTTGCTTTGGAAAATTGGATAAAATTTTTGGATCGCTATAGCCCTTTTATAAAAAGATACAGCACTCTTTATGGCAGATGGCATCCACCTTAGGACAAGTTCGCAGCAAAAATGGGCACGATAAATGATCCGCTAAATGGATGAAGAGCGATGCGTACCTCTTATAAGCATAGTTAAGAAAAGGCGGCAGAATCAGTAATTTCCCATAGGTATTCAACGAGGGTTTTTAGATTAAAAAAGTGCGTTCATGCAACCAATACCTGCTACGGATTCAGTTTAAAAAACTACCTTTTTTTCGAAACTAAATTCAACCTGTTGCTTTTCAAGCATCTCGAAAGACTGATCTAAATCCCAAATTAAATCTTTTGCGTTTTCAACCCCTACGCTGAGCCTGACCATGCTATCCGTTAATCCTAATCCTTCTTTTTCCTCATCGGGTACATCTGCATGTGTCATGGAATAAGGGTGCTCCGCAAGGCTTTCGGTTCCGCCAAGACTTACCGCTAATTTAACCATTTTCAGGTTATTTAAAAAAGTAAACGCCTCTTTTTCACCGCCTGCAATATCGAAGCTTATCATAGCTCCGGTACCTGCGCATTGACGTTTATATATGTCAAATTGCTGCGGTTCTTGTTTTGTTAGCAAGCCAGGGTAATACACCTTGGTTACCAATGGGTGATTGTTGAGGTATTCGGCAACTATTCGTGCGTTTTTTTCTTGCTGATCCATGCGCAGTTTAAGTGTTTCGAGACTACGAAGCAAAAGCCAGCCGGTAAATGGAGCAATCATATTTCCTAAAAAAGTACGAAGGTTTTTTATTTGGGTAATTAACTCGCTGCTTCCTAACACGGCTCCGGCAATTACATCGCTATGGCCTCCAATATATTTTGTAGCACTATAGCATACAAGGTTGGCACCATGTTGTAAAGGATGCTGCCAGATGGGTCCCATATAAGTATTGTCCACCGTTACCAACACTTGCTTTTCCGGGGTAGAAAACTTTTTTGCCACCCTTGCACACAGTGAAATATCAATCAGGTGGTTGGTTGGGTTGGCCGGTGTTTCGAGATAAATCATCTTTAGCTTTTCGGCCATTCCGCTATCTAACAGCCTGTTTTCAAGACTTTCTTCATCATCACCCGCTTTAAAACCAATCACGTGTACCCCCCACTTGGTAAGTATATGGTGTATAAAATGATGCGTACCACCATAAACAGGGTTGCTGTAAAGGAGTAGGTCGCCCGGCTTAAGTATGGCCATAATGGTAGTAGCAATAGCACTCATACCACTTTCAAAACTGGCACAGGCTTCTGCTTTATCCCATAAGGTTAATCGTTCTTCCAATATTTGCATATCGGGGTTATTTAACCGGCTGTAAATCAAACCGGGGCCTTTTCCTGTTTCATCCTTGGTTTTACCATAAGCAAGCTCAAAAAATGCCTTTCCTTCTTCAGCATTTTTAAACACAAAGGTGGATGTTTGGTAAATGGGGCATTTAACAGCGCCTTCGCTCCATTGAGGGTTGTAGCCATAACTCATCATTAAACTTTCGGGAGCCATTTGATTTTTCTCGTTCATGACAATCATTTTATATTGTAAATTTCGTCAATTCGCCATTAAAAAACTATGATTTATTACCATGGCAGAAAATAAAACTTTTATTTTAGGATATGATTGGTTAATTTTCTTTTTTTATCCCGAATGAACGTTTATTCAGAAAAATATTTTTTATGGAAACACCCATTTTTGACCAAACCGATGCGCTTATACTGAAATTATTACAGCACGATGCAAGGTTAACCAATAAAGAAATTGCCGACAAAACCGGTAAAACAGTATCTCCCATTTATGAAAGAATAAAAAAACTTGAACAGGAAGGGGTGATTGAAGGGTATAAAGCGGTACTCAATAAGGATAAAATTGGCCTTTCGCTTATTGCCTATACGAATGTGCAACTAAAGGAACATAGTAAGGTCATGTTAGATGCTTTTGAAAAATCTATTGTTCAAATTGATGAGGTGATGGAATGTATGCATCTTACAGGCAGCTTTGATTATCTTTTGAAGATAGCCGTAAAGGACATGCATGCTTATCATTCATTTTTAACTGAAAAATTAGCTGATTTACCCAATATAGGAACCGTGCAAAGTGGGTTTGTAATGAATGAGGTTAAAAAGTCGCAAGCTTATGCTATACCAAATATAGTGTAGGGTAATTTAATCTATAACAAACCACCTATCAGGTAATTTTCAATTGTTTCGCTCCTTTAAATCCGATAAGATTCTAATTTTGCAAAAGCGTTTTCCAAATTGCCTTTAAAGTGGGCTTTAGGTTATGGATGGTTATACCTTTTTTAAAAAAGAAAAAGCATCTTTTGTGGTAAATGCCGTCCCACTCAATACAAGTTCTTACAAAAACGGACATGACAAATGATCCGCCAAATGGATTAAAAATTGAATGATATGGTATTAAATAAATATTTAATATATTTCCATTCCTTTTAAATGAAATGAAAAAAGCCAGAGAAAAACGGGAACTATTTAGCGAAATAGGCCCTGCAAAAAGTTACAAAAGCGGTATGCTTATAAGCGTTTTCTTTCAGCAGGTTATTTTTTATTTCCTGGGTGGAATAATTTGATTTAATTTTTTCAGCAAGCTCTAAAAACCTTTTTTTGTCAGCTTCTTCTTTCATGTAATATGATCCAAACATGGCAAGGTTACGAAGCAATTGAATTCTGCTTAATATATATAGAGTATCAAAATACATACAGGCTATTTCGGCTGTTTCGCATATGATCAGATTCTGCAATATCTTCCCAAATTTGCCTTCATGGTATAATATTTCAAAATACAATACAGTAATACTTCTCTCTCTGCTTATATAATTCGACATCTTATTCATTACTTTCGTTCTCCACTTTTTGGCTTCGGCATCTCTTCCTTTAAAGTGCTCATTTAAAATAAGTAAATAGTCATCTAAGGTGGAGTAATAAGGAAATATTTCACGAATTACGGTAAAAAGTTCCTCCCTTTTGGCGGGTTGTTGCAACAAATAAATATTTTTTAACCTGTGCAAGTAGCTAACATTATACGCTTCGTATTGATTATTACTAATTGCCAGGAGGCAATGTTGCTCCGCTAAATCTATATAATTTTGGGTAATCAGTTGGTCAATTACCTCCATGTTAAACTCGTTTTCATGCAAAATGGGTTTAATCCAGAGGATACATTCTGTCGTCTTGTTCGCCTTTTTGTAGATGTCATAAACAAGTTCGGTAAACCAGGAGTTGACAACAGAGCTCTTTTTTGAGGTACTTCGGATATAAGCATCTTTGAATAACATCAAAATAAAATCTACCCGTTGCTGATTAGGTTCAATCTGTGTAATTTTCCCCAGAAAAGTTAACCAATCTATCGCAAGGTCATTTTTATTTTTAAAGCCAGTTTGAAAATACTTTGTAATGGTGGCTTCCCAGATTGATTCAATGGCGATATTATGCAAGGGTTCAATGGTTTTAGCAAATATAGCCCCTAAATAAGTTTTAAATTTAGTGGTATTTACGTTGAGTTTTATCCGCCATTCATCCACCACATCAAGCAATGCGGAAAGGATTTCAATTTTTTCCGTAGTATTAATAAAAGAAAGGTAATAGTCAATAATGGGCTGATGTACCTGTTTCCACAAATTCAAAATCTGTTTAAGTTCTGTTTGGTCAATCTTTTTTTTAGTTTTTATTACAGATATTACGGCGGCATTGGTGATCTCTTGTACATTTTTCACTGTGTAATTATCTGGCTTAGGCTCAAATCTCGCCATAAATGCCACCTGAAGATCTTTATGTACATTCAGTATTTCCTTTATCCAATGTACCAAATCTGCTTTTTCTATTTGCCCCAACATGGTATGAAGAGGGTCCTCTTTGGTATTTTGTCCTTTTGGCAATAACACAGCTTTACCGCTTACACCATTTGCGAGGTGCAGCAAAAGGGCTATCTGATGCACACAAAATTTGTAGGCATCATATTTGCCACAGTCGCAGGTATGCCGCACCACCTCGCTTTTTTCGAGCACTATTTGTATAACATAGCTTTCATTACCATCGTCGGCAAACGCCTCCCATTGATCTTTTTCAATTTCTTCTACCTCCCTAAGAGGCTGAGCAGTAGCCTTTTTGCGCATTTGAGCGGAAAAGGCTTGTTGTAAATCAGTCAGTTTCACAGATAAGAAGATTATTTTTCCGCTGCAAAATAGTAAAACAAGCAATTGAATATAAAAGAGAAATTCAAAATCCCTATTTTTGCGTCCGCTTTTAGCATTAGAAGCCGGATCCTTAGCTCAGTTGGTTAGAGCGTCTGACTCATAATCAGAGGGTCGCTGGTTCAAATCCGGCAGGATCCAC
>JBBQXO010000250.1:0-5449 GCA_038209595.1 Chitinophagales bacterium | reverse complement strand
CCCCGTTGAAAATAGCATACGCCCTGTAGCCTTAGGGAGAAAAAATTATTTATTTTGTGGCAGCCACGAAGCAGCACAGCGAAGTGCAATGCTGTACAGTTTACTGGGCACTTGCAAAATGCATGGCATAGAACCATATGCCTGGTTAAAAAATACGCTTGAAAAAATAGCTGAACATCCCATAACCAGAATACAAGAATTACTTCCCTACCACAACAAGTAATTGCAAAATTAAATCCTTTTTTATTTACAAAAAGATGCAGTTAGCCGTGGGGATAAAGTATGCTGCGACTGTCGGGGTCGGTGGTACTTACCAGGCGATCGTTGGTGGCATCAAGGGCTTGCTGTATGTCATTGTATTTTATGCTGCGCTCTTTTAACTTTTTTTAAGCCTTCGGCTATCTTTTCTTTTTTGACAACCACATCATCTGCCTGGTTATTTTCCTGCGTATCCAGTTCGCCAAGCTGCTGCAGGTAGCTGCTGGTTTTTTCTTCTATAAACCGGCGGTGCTTGTCTATTTTATTTTAATAGCCGTACAGGTAAAGGTTTAATAAAACAGCGGCCTCGTATGGCGGGCGATCTTCGCTTTTATGTACCGTGTTTGTAAAACCCGGTTTTGAAAGCTCCAGCTTATCGATAAAAGCATCCATGAGCCCCACTGGGTTATCTACGGCTACCTACTCATCCAAAGTGGCAAAGTAGGTTTGGAGGCGGTGGGTTCCTTCAAAAAATTTCAAGCAGAATAATACACAAATAATATGTAGCTTTTGACGATATTAACATAATGTTTATATTTGGGAAAGGCGGGGGTATTTTCATAAACTACCGTTAGCGGCAATTTTAGGACAATTTATTTATTCTTTAAAAATTAATTAAAATGAAATTTAACCTGCTCTATTTATTTTTGACAATAGGAATTTCTTGTTTTGCCCAAACAAAAAAAATGTTACCGGTAATTGATATGCACTTTCATTCAATTGGTGCTAATGAACAAGGGCCACCACCGGTAAAAATGGGTGTTCCATTTGATAATTTTGGTGTCCATGATCCAAAGGAAAACTATGATGTTGTTTTTATGCAGGCAATGAAAACAGGGCAATGGAACAAAAAATCTACCACGTCGCCACTTACTGATGATTCATTACGCGTTCAAATGTTAAGAGCCATTAGAGAAAATAATGTGTACGCAGTAACCAGCGGACCATTCGACTTAGTAAGAAAATGGCATGCTGAAGAACCAAAACGTATTATCAAAGCTATCCATTGGAATTTTGAGTCTGTTAAGAAGAGTGGACTGACAGTTGACTCATTGACAACATTGTTTAAATCGGGTGAGTTTAAGGTTTTTGGGGAAATCACCATACAATATGAAGGCTTTTCACCAAGCGATAGTGCTTTTGAACCTTATTTAAAAATGGCAGAAGAATTAGATATTCCTGTTGGGGTACATGTTGGCCCAGGGCCACCAGGTGTTATATATTTGGGTGCAAAAAATTACAGAGCATCACTGCATAGTGCTTTAGTATTAGAAAGTGCATTAGTAAAACATCCTAAATTAAGGGTCTATGCCATGCACGCAGGTTGGCCTATGATAGATGATATGTTGGCCACATTGTATGCCCACCCCCAATTATATGTTGACTTAGGCATCATTAGTTACCACATTCCAGAAAGGGAATTTTATTTCTATTTAGAAAGGCTAGTGAATGCAGGATTTATTAAAAGAATTATGTTTGGTTCAGACAATATGGTGTGGCCAGAGACAATAAAAATTGCTATAGACAGAATTAATAATGCAAAATTTTTGACTGAAGAAGAAAAGAGAGACATTTTATTTAATAATGCTACTCGATTTTTGAGACTCACCCCTGATCAAATAAAAGCCATGTACTAAAAACTTCGCTAACAAAAGTATTGATGCAGGACTTGATTACTATGATACCACCAAATGTTTTTTATACTAATTTTAAGTAGTTATCAACAGGCTGTTTTATACTTATTCTCATAATTCTTCTGTTGGTTTATTACAGATACAACCCTAAGTAACATCTTATTTTTTATTGCGCTAAGTACTTGTAAATGCTTCTTCCCTTCTTTCATTTTCCTTTCGTAATAATCTTTAAATTCCGGGTAAGCATTTATCGCAGATAATGCTCCCATTGTAAGTAATGATTTTAATTCTTTATTGGCCATAAAATGTACTTTATTTCTTCCCTTTACGCTGGTGCCGCTACTATGTTCAAACGGAACTACACCTGCATAACTTGCCAGCTGTTTACCACTTGTTTTTATAGCAAAATTACTGGTACAGCACAAGATAAAAATAGCCGTTATTTTGCCAATACCAGGCACCGATAACATAAGGTTGTAATTTCTTAAAACATTTGCATCCTGGTTTATCATTTTAACCATAGCCGCTTCAATTAATTTAATAGATTTTTGCAATCCTTCTATGGCTGATTTATTAAGTTTGGCCATTAGATTCTATGTTGTTTTATTATTACTCACTTTTAATTCATTAATGGTTTGTTAGATGGCATTTTTTTGCTTTAATAATTTGCTGCGGTTGCTTAATAAATCTTTAAGCGTAAGCAAAGCCTTATTCGGTGCTGTTGTAGGTCGTATATCTTCGTGATGCTTATAGCAATACTCACATAAGCGCAGGCTATCTACTTTATCTGTTTTGCCACGGGCAATACCAAAGCTCCGTTATAAATCAGCAGCATTTCCAATATAAATCGGCAATAAATTTGCCGTGCAAAAATCCCAGATTAAACGATGGTAAATACCGGTGTTTTCTATTACCAGCAGCGAGTCATTATCAAAGCTTACCTGTTGTGTTTCCAGCCATATTTTAAAGCTTGATAAGCCTGCTTTATCATTACTAAATAAAGCACTAATGGCAGCCTGCTTTTGAGTACCCCTAAAAGTGATAACGGACACATCAAAAGTAAGTTTGCTCACATCAATACCCAGATAACTTTTTTGCATAATTTTGTTCTTTTAATAGATTAAAAATAAAATGTAAAACGTAACCATTTTGCCCCATCGTTCTAGTCCTTAATAATGGGTATTGCCCTAATTACTATATGAACACCAAGGGAAAAAACGGCAGCAGATTTCATCAAGCCATGGGTAGTTAAGCCTTACGTTAAATAAATGAGCTGCTGCCGATGGTTATGTTTAATCCACACAAAATTGTGGATTGTAAAAGAAAAAAGAAGCAAAAAAAGAAAAAGTAATAATAGTAGTACTTTTAAAGAAAAAGGATAAAACAAAACCAAAGGCCTCGAACGTTTTACGCAATGGCGGCAGACAACATAAGTATTCAATCTAACGACTAAAATAAATCAAATGGAAAACAAACAAGACAATCCAAAAACGCTTAAACAATATATACCGACTGCTGAATTTTATAGCCAAATAATTGACAGTTTGCAAGATTATTCAATTTTTACGTTAGACAATGAATTCATCATTAATAGTTGGAGTTCTGGCTCCACAAAAATATTTGGCTACAAAACGAAGGAAGTTATTGGAGAACCTTTCGATTTAATATTTACAGCGGAGGATATAAAAAACGATATTCCAAAAAAAGAAATTGAAACGGCTTTAAAAGAAGGCAGAGCAACAGATAATAGATGGCATATTGCTAAAGACAAAAGTTTGTTCTATGCTTATGGATTGGTTTTTCCACTCATCGGGTTAGACGGTGAAATGTTAGGCTACGTTAAAATTTTGCGGGACTTGACATACAGGAAGCAATCGGAAGATGCCATAAAAAAATATGTCGGAGAATTGGAAGAGCTTAATACGCATAAAGAGAGTGTTCTTGCAATACTTTCACACGATTTAAGAAGTCCGCTGTCAGCTATTATTGGAACTGCAAAATATTTGAAAGAAAATTTTCATAAAATGAAGCCCGATACTGTTCAGGAAATGCTTGACTTACTTTATAAATCATCAACGGATGGATTAGCTATGTTAGATTATTTAGTAGAATGGGCAAGAATAAAATATGCCTCAGAAGCTTTTTCTCCTGCAAAAATAAAGCTTACCGAATACATTGCCAGAGTCTTTGAAACTTTAAATGAAACTGCTTCAATAAACGCAGTAAATCTTCATCAAGAAATTGAAGACAATACTTCTGTTTATGCGGACGGTAAAATGTTAATTTCCATCCTACAAAATATTGTATCAAATGCAATAAAACATACAGGAAAAG
This sequence comes from Chitinophagales bacterium, assembly GCA_038209595.1. Lineage (GTDB taxonomy): Bacteria > Bacteroidota > Bacteroidia > Chitinophagales > Chitinophagaceae > Phnomibacter. The sequence continues at coordinate 1,223 of JBBQXO010000250.1, read as the reverse complement.
GAGGGACAATTACAGTTTCAGCAAAAAGCAAAGAAGACAAAATTATTGTTCAGGTCAAGGATACTGGGATTGGAATGTCAAAAGAAATAATAGAAAAACTTTTTACACCACAAATGAAAACCCTTTCAGAAGCAAGAAAAAAAAATAAAGGTGCTGGAATTGGATTATTATTGGTAAAAGGATTTTTAGAGAAAAACGGAGGGGAAATATGGGTAGAAAGTATTGAAGGTGAAGGTTCATCTTTTTATTTTACACTACCGATTGAGAAACCTTTATATAAAGTAGGCAGTTCAGACGAAATTATGTTTGACGAAAGTGCATAATACTAAGACTGAATAACGACATTTATATCAACAAATCAACCAACCTTGAAATAGCCACAGCGTAAATCAGCGCCCACAAGAAATTGGCAATTCCGTGGTTAATGGATGTTTTGTTCTCCGCACCAAGTTTTGTGGTGGCAGAACGTTTTCGTCTCCGCAATAGCCAACTGCTTGTAGCCGCCAACTGTTGGCTGTCAGCTTAAAAAAACTCATCCAATGACAGAATTTATTTTTAAAGTAAAAAAAGACATCATTACCATTAAGCAGCAATTGACCAATAATGAAAATTTTGTGAATGTTCATCCACTTATTTACAAAATGACGGATGTAGGCGGGAATAAATACGAGGTTTTTGAGAAAATAAAGGATAGGTGTTATACCATATCGTTTTACTTATAAGGCTACCATCACTGGCGAAAAAGATTCTGTAAATGTAGTTGCCACGGTTATGGGAATGACTACAATTTCAATGTTTTTTACTTTTCAAGAAGAAGATAAAGTTACTGTTATTCACTAGAGACTAATAATAAAATCTCCGCTGCCAATCAAGAATTATATGAATAGATTAATCGAAAAACAACATAAAACAATGTTTAACAATATAGAATTAATATAAGATGGAGAAAAAAAAACAAATTGCCATTATCGGGGGTGGCATTGCAGGTCTAACATTCGCTCGTTGTTTAACAACACAAGAATACGACATTCATATTTTTGAAAAAAAAGAATACTTTGAAGAGGTCGGAGCTGCGATAAGTGTCTTTCCCAATGCCCTTTGCGTAATGGATAAATTGCAGTTACTGAAAAAAATTATAGAAAGTAGTGGGCAGATTAAGCAGGTTTATTTAAAAACTAACAAAGGGAAAATACTTAGTAAATCGGAACCTAAAAGTGATTATC
>JBBQXO010000249.1:0-5483 GCA_038209595.1 Chitinophagales bacterium | reverse complement strand
CAGCACTACGGCTATACTGGCATCCGTGGCAACAAAACTATACCAAAGGTCGTAGCGGGTAAGGGTTGTGTTACCTTCACAATTGGGTATGGCTGATGAAGCAGGATCAGCATAGGCATTACGTTGAAAAACCGAATCGCTTAACTGACCGGTATTCCCTATTGGCAAAGGCATGGCGCCACTGCATATATCATTGGGATATACAAACTGGGCTTGTGTTTTTAAAACACCTGCCAACAGAAATATTAAAGCGGTAGTAAAGATTTGTTTCATAACCTGTTTTATTTTTGTAAAAAATGTTTCCGGTAGTGCTTGAAACCGGAACTCAAAATTGAAAAATAAAACAGGGATGGGCAATAGCGAATTTGGGGGAGAAGGGGTGGGCGTTACACGATTTTATCCCGTATTGCCAATGAAACAGCTTCGGTACCAGAGTGTACATGCAGTTTAGCGTAAATATTACTGATGTGAGATTTTATGGTATCCATAGCAACCATTAATTCTGCGGCAATCATTTTGTAACTATTTCCAGCCACCAACAGTTGCAGTACTTTTTTTTCCTGCGTGGTAAGGCTATAATCTTTTGTTGGAAGGGTAGGAATAAAATTTTGCTTAAACAATTCGAGTACCCGCCTTGCAATACCGGGTGTCATAGGCGATCCGCCTGCCTGTACCTCTCTTATAGATTCAAGATACCCTTCGGGTGTTGTACTTTTTAAAATATAGCCCGAAGCACCCGCGCAAATCGCATTGAAAATATAATCATCTTCAAAAAAAACTGTTTGTATTAAAATATGGATGTTGGGGAAATGTTGTTTTATAAGCCGGGTAGCTTCTATGCCGCTCATACCGGGCATTTCAATATCCATTAAAACAACATCCGGGGATGATCTTTTAATAGACTGTAATAACTCACTGCAATCGGGGTAAGCCCCTGTACAGGTAAAACCTGCTGCATTGCCAAGCAGAAATTGAAAGGTTTCCCTCAGGTGCTTATTGTCTTCAAAAATGGCTACACGTATCACATTATTTATTTTTACAAAGGTTGGTATTTGATTTCAATTTACAATAGCGAATATGGGTGACTATTAAATGGGCACCGGCGTTTAATAATTGAGCAAGTATTAATAATTGACTATCCCAAAATCAAGATTGGGCTGATGGATTTATCACCCGAATTCGCTATAGGGTTCATTTTTTAAGTTTTGCACCTTTACGTCATGAAATTATGTACCATTTTCTTTCACTCCAAACAGCTTTTTCAATTATCCGGTAGGGTGGTGAAGGGAAGTGGTTTAGCATTATTGCTATTAACTTGTGTATGCCATACACTGAAAGCACAACAGGTAAACGGTGTTTTTACGGATTTTGCCAAAAATCCCCTTTGGGCAAATATTGGCATGAATGGGGTGAAAATTGAAACCAATGGCGATATTATCCTGTCGGGTTACTATGAACTGTTTTTTAAGGCGGGCCTTAATGGTGCGCCTGATACGTTGCCTAACAAGTTTCCTTTACTGGTTAGATTGAACAGCAGTGGGGTGCCTAAAACGGATTGGGGTAGCCTGAATCGTGGTTATGCAAACACGTTTAATTTTATTACTTCAAACAATGGTAGTGCCGTTATTGATCGTTCGCATTTATTGAGTGATGGTGGATTTTTAATAGCAGGCCATTACGAAAATGGACAGGGTTATCTAACCAAAGCTTTTGTTACGGGTAGCCGGCCTACGGCATTCAACGGTGGTAATGTGCTAACTTATCAGGTGCCGCAATTTACCTCGAAAACTTATATTGAAGATTGGGTAGTTACCAGCGCTACCACTTACACCGTAAGAATGGAAGGTGTTCTTGCAAATGCACAAAATATTGTGGTAACTGCGTTTAATAACACTACGGGCGTACCCCTGCCTGGTTTTGGAACAAATGGAGAAACGGAAATAAGACTTCCTGATTATTTTGAATTGCGCCATAAACATCCCGTAAAAATTGCCCGAAACCCAGCCGATGGGAAAATTTACGTAGCCTACACACAAAAGGAAACCCCTGTGGCGGATAATATTATATTGTTTCGCTTAAATAGTAATGGTATTATTGATAGTGCCTTTGGAAATAATGGTGGTATTGGTTATGCAAATTTTCCCGTTCCCAGCCCTTATGCAATTACCAGTTTACTTTTAAATGGTGATGGCACTATTACCATGGGAGGGTATGATGACAATGGACCGGCTTCCAATGTTTCGTTTCGAACCTACCATCCATCCACGCAGGTTATTTCAAGTACTTCATTTGGTGCGCCTGCCAATCAAATTGGAGTAGGTGCAGGCTGCACCACCGTAGGTGCTGTGGCAGATGCAAACGGCGGCAATGAGCGTACCGTTTTTGCAGTTGCTTTTCCATTTGAAGCAAACCGATTTCGTATTTTTATTCAAACCTACCAGTCGGGAAACATAAACGCAACTTTAAATCTTACTCCCTGGCAATATCCGGGAGCCTTATCGGCCGAACCAACGGTCATTGTACGGTTAAGCAATGGAAGCTTTATTGTAGTAGGAAATATGTTGCGGCAAAATGGTACTAAAGCGGGCTTGGTCATTAAATTTAATGCAGATGGTACTATTGACAATAGCTTTGGTGAGCAGGGGTCCTATATTGTAAATGGCAGCGCGAATATATCGGGTATGCCATGGACAGATGTAGCCCATTTGCCTAACAACAAATACGTTACTGCAGGTGGTACCTCTTTTATTCCGGAAGCGCCCGGTGAGAAAGGTATTTTAATTAACCAGTTTAATGCCGATGGAAGTATTGATACCAGTTTTGGAACCTATGGTGCTTTGTTTGCCTATCAGAATGCTAAATATGGAAGGAGTGTTTTGAAGATGGAAGCCTTGCCGGATGGCAAATTTTTAATGGGTGGAACCTATACAAATGCACCTGGTGAACCTGGTACAGGTACCAGTGTAAGCAGATCGAATGTAACGATTTACAAAATGTTGCCCGATGGAAGTCCTGATAATGATTTTGGGGTTTTTAACAATGGAAGATGTCATTTTTCGGGTTGGATTGGGCTGGGGCTTACTGATTTGAAGGTTCAACAGGATACCATATACATAGGTGCAAACACGGGTCAAAGCCACACAGGACGGTATGATGCTATTGTATTTAAAGTAAATCCCAATGGGGTTATCAATAGCCAATACCTGGCACATGTTGAGTTTTTGCATACGTTTATAATAAGCGATGTTACGGGGATTGCTTACGTAGGTGGAGGCATTAATGGAAGCCCAAAAGCTATTTGTAAAGTAAAGCCAGGCCTGCTGGGATTTTCAGGCCGCCCCGATTCAAGCTTTGGTGTAAATGGAAGGGCCGTTTTACCCATTGTGCCTGAAGGTGAAGCTGAAATTACCACCATCAAACATATAAAATTGCGACCGGGTTATATTTTGGTCGTGTCGGAATGGCAATTTTCTAACACCAATCTTAAAAAAGGCATATTCTTTACCCTTATATCGCAACAGGGTATTGTTGAGCCGGGTTTTGGTAATGGGGGCAATAAATTTTTACAATTACCCGGTGCTTCCAGTATAGAAGGTGAGCTTTTTAAATCGGTGGATAATGATAGCCATTTGTTGATTTTTGGACAGGCAATTGTAGGCGGGCAAACCAAAGGGTTTATTTGCAAAGTTGATTTAGATGGAAATTTAGTAGCTGATTTTGGCACAGGTGGCGTTATTTGGACTACTGCAACCTATACAGACCCCATAATATTTGATAATAATGAAGACATGGTTGCTATAAGAAGGTATGGATTAATTGGTGGAGCAGCTTTAGCTAAGTTACAAATACCCGACGATGTGTACAACCGAATAAAACAAGGCAGTTGGACCGGGGCGATAAGCAATGATTGGTTTAATACCGGCAACTGGGCAGAAGGCACAGTTCCGGATGCTTTTACGGAAGTGGTGATTGCAAGTGGAGCAGTTATAATACCTGCCAATACCCATGCCACAGCTTATAAGGTAACTGTAATGCCAGGTGCAACACTTTCACTCGGTGCCAACAGTACATTAACTATTACAAAAAATAGTCCTTAAATTTTTTCAATGGAGCGAAAAATATCAATGAAAAATATAAACAGTTAACGAATAAACATAATAATAATTATACCGGTATTTGCAATTGAATAGTAGTGCCATTTTCGATGTCTGAATCAATATGTAATTGCCCCCCAATTGCTGTGGCACGGTTTTGCATATTATCCAATCCATTTCCTTTTTTTATTTGCTTTACATCGAAGCCTTTTCCAAAATCTTTTATATCCAAGAAGAATTTTTTATGCTTTAAAGCAGTTGTGACTACTATTTTTTCTGTACCTGAATATTTCACGGCATTGTTTATGGCTTCTTTGAAAATGAGATAGATATGCTTTTTGTTTTCCATACTCAACTTTAAGTGTTGAATATCTTCTATCTGCAAAACCAAAGCGATATTTTTAGCTCCCGCCATTTCATAAGCAAAGGTTTCTATGCGCTGCTTCAGGGTGCCTGTTTCCTGATCGCCTGATTTTATCATCCACACGATGTCTCCCATTTTATCCATGGTTTCTTTGGAGTTGGTAGTCATTTTTTCCAATATTTGTTGGTGCGATGCTTCGTTACCCGGCTGCGCAGCCATTTGGCTCAGCATGTGAATGCTACTAAGGGAGCTACCCACTTCATCATGCAGGTCGGCGGCTATTTGGTTACGCATTTCCAGCTCTTTCATTCGCTGTTTCATTTTGTTACGGTTTATAAAAAAGCCAATCCCAGCAAATGCCATCAAGAAAAAAACAATGGCTCCTGTCAGTAAAAGTTGTTGTTTTTGTTTTTCCAGTTCTTTTTCCTTGTTCAGAAGTTCAATTTCTTTATTCTTTTGTTTTAATTCAAAGTTGCTTTGCAGTCCAGCCGTTTCATTTGCAAATTGTTTCCGCAACAGACTATCATTCAAGTTAGCACTTATTTTCAGGTATTCCAATGCTTTGGGCAGGTTTCCGATTTTTTTGTAAGCTTCTGCAAGATTAGTAGCTGCACTTTTTTCTCTTAAAAGGTCTTTTTCCCGGGTTAAAATGCTATAGGCTTTTTCACCAGCAATAATGGCTTCCTTATAATTTTTATTTTCAATTTCAATTCTTGAAATGATAATATAAACCAACCCCTGTTGCCGTAGGTTACCTGTTTGTATAGAAAATTGAAGGGCGTTTTTAGTTACAGCCATGGATGCCTCAAATTTATTTACATCCAAATAGGCTTGTGCCAACCCACAATAATAGGCACTCAGGCGTTCAAAATCTTTAAGGCTATCTGCAATGGGTATGGCTATCTGATAAAGTGGTATGGCCTTGTTACTTTCTCCGGTTTGCACATACAAGTCGGCTTTGTCGGAATACATCATTGCCTCCATTTGGCGGTTACCGCTCGCTTTAAAATAAGATAGCGATTTAT
>JBBQXO010000248.1:0-5493 GCA_038209595.1 Chitinophagales bacterium | reverse complement strand
TTGATTCCCGCTCCTTATTAAATATTATTCCTAGCGTATATCTCTTATTCTTCAATCCCTTTTAGGCCAATCGTTTTTGCTATCAAAGCCTTCATTTCACTGGTATTTTCTTCACTGTCGCCTTCCCAACGTCCGATAATAATACCGTTTTCATTCACCAACATTCTTGTGGGGAAAACGGTCACCCCAAACCTGTAAGAGATTCTTTTTTCCGGCTTCTTGGTTTCAATATCCTCTTTTAGCCCGCTTAGCACATGATACCAGTTTTGCAGGCTGTCGGTTTCAATAGCTTTGAGCCATGCCTCCGGTTTTATATCCTCCGAAATACCGACAACTTCTAGCCCAAGCTTCTGATAGGGTTTGATAAACTTTTGTAAAGCTGGAAACGATTTCCGGCAGGGTTCGCACCAACTTGCCCAAAATTCGAGTAAGACTATTTTTCCAGAAAATTGATCAGAAGACAGTGCTTTTCCCTGCCAGTCAAAAGCCGTAAATGATTGCATGGTGCTTCCGGCAGAATTGATTCCTTTCCTGTTCATAATTTGTTCTGCAATGCTTGCATAGGTAAAGGTTCTTGCCTTTGGAGTAAGCAAATTTAAATAATATGAAATAGTATCAGCACTCCATAAGGAGGAATTTAGCGCAATGATTACCCCGCTAACGTATGAATCCCGGTATTCCTTTATAAATTCTTTATCAAATATTTTTATGCTATCCCTATTGCCTGTGTTTTGCATTATTTCGTTCACAATTTTCTCGTACAGGTTCCACTCAATCTGTGTTTTTGACCCACTAAATGAATGTAAAAGGGTATCGTTATTGCTAATTAGGCTTAATTCCAAAGGAATATCTGCTTCAATAAATAAAGCAAAGGCAAGTATTGGGAAACCTTCTGCTTCCACGGTACATGCATATTGTTTGGGGCCATTAATACAATCTGTAATCGCTATGCTCCTTTGATCCAATGAAAAGGTATCAATCTTTAGTTGAGTTGTTTGATTGGTCGAAATAAAAAGAAAACCCTTTAGACCATCCTGGATATTTACTTTTAAAATAACCTGCTGACACCTTGGCATGCAGATACAGGTTTGGTTAAAAACCAAAATAAATATTAAACCGTAGAATAATTTATTCATTTTACTTTGCATTGAGATAGCTCAGCCCATTACCTGAAAATAGGCTGAGTTATCAAAAAAATAAACCTTTTAATTGTATTCACAGGCACCAGTACCAGTGGAAGTATTACACTTTAATCCTTGGTTAGTACAACAAGTCTGATTACTTTGGTTACAGACCATATTATGTCCCTGGCAAAATAAACCACCACTTCCCGCCATAATATTCTTCATCTCAGCTCTACTCAGTTTGCCTTGAATATTTGCAAGGCTCATTTTTTTAGTTTCCATTGTTTGAAATTCTATATACGTTTAAGAAAATAGATTTTGGCCAAAATCCTATTTTTCAAAATTGGAGATAAAATTTTACATAACAAAAGGTTTTGGACTACTTGTCTGGATGAATCTTCCAGTATTTGACAAAAATTGCATTATGTTATCCGTTTTAGTGTTTTACTGCTTTTTTTACCCGCTAAGCCTTGCAGTTTCAGTATTGTCTTCAAATTTCAGGTTGACCTAGTTTAGGTAAAATGTATTCGGCACCATATTTCCGGTAAAAATTAGTCGGGCAATCTATCCCCATCAAGGTTGCCTGCAGCATTGTAAAAGTACTCGTAGGTGGCCATACTTTGGTGAGTTGGATGGTGAAGGAGATGCCTTAGGTACGTGAAATAGCTTTGAATATTTCATCTGATGAGGCTGTTTGTCGGCATCCATACCCCATTGAAATAAGGTGGAGAAAGCAAACGGTTTTTAACATGGTTTGGAAAAGTACGTAGGGAAACTGTTTATAACCAAAAATGTAAAAGGAGGATTTAGGATACAGGTCGATTTATAAACGAATGCTAGAAAAAGCAGGTTGAACTGCTTTGGCTCTATTCCCTGGTGCTTTGAGATGGTTACTGGTATCAAATGCCCATCTGGATGCTGGTAATATTTTAAATTTTGCTTTAAAAAAATTCATTTTAGTAAAGTTGAAAGAAAAGTAATTACTTTGTGGTAACTTAATGGTTGGTTTATGGAAATTTCAATTATAAATATTGGCAATTCAAAGGGAATCAGGTTGGCTAAAACCATATTGGAAAAATACAATATTCAAGATAAATTGGAATTGATTATGGAAGAGAAGCAAATCGTTTTGAAGCCAGCAACAAAGCCAAGAAAGGATTGGGGAGAATCATTCAGGCAAATGCATGAAAACGGAGATGATTCCTTACTTGTAGATGATGTTTTTGAAGAGGAAACTTTTGAAGAATGGAGATAAGGCAATATGATATCGTATTGGTTAATCTTGACCCAACTATTGGCAGCGAAATGAAAAAAATCCGACCCTGCGTTGTAATTTCCCCCAATGAAATGAATAAGTATCTGCAAAGCATTGTAATTGCTCCCCTCACAAGCAGTTCTAAACCTTACCCCACAAGAGTAGAAATAAAGCAGGAAAAATCGAAAGGATGGATTGTATTAGATCAGGTAAGAACTATTGATCGCACAAGGATTATCAGGAAATTGGATATTTTATCTGATAAAATAATTAAAAAAATAAAAGCAGTTATCAGGGAAACTTATATGGATTGATACCAAGGATGCTTGTGCGGAAGGGAAGAAGCTTCAAACAATCGCAAGCCGCTAAGTAAAGGTGTAATAATCGGTATGCATGAGGGATTTGAATATGGCAATGCATTGCATTCAATAGCGACAAATAGGAAAAAGTTTAAAATCACTGTGGCAAGGGGGAGGAAGTAATGGTAAGGTAGTTGGAATAGGTTCCTATTCTGCCAAGGTTTTTTTCAAAAGAGCTTTCAGGCTATAGGTTTGAATAGCTTTAAGCCATGCCTCGGGTTTTATATCCTCCGAAACACCGACTAATACACATTCAATCGTTTGTGCGATTGAAATAAACCTACAAAGATGGCTTTAGTTGCACCCTGAAAATATAGGGCCAAAACTTTCCGGTTAAATAAAACTCATTGGTATTTCCATTAAAAGCTATACCATTCATTTCCATTGAGTTAATATTATTATTTCGGGCCAAATTAAATAGCCCATCAAAGTTGTATTGTGCTACTGAATTACCGGTAGCTGTGTCTATTTTTATAATAGTATTGGTTCCAAAGATATTGGCATAAATAAATCCATTGCAATATTCCAATTCGTTTATATTTAAGACTTTATTATTCTCCTTATCTCTTACATTTAACTCTTTCCTTTTTGTATAATTACCTGCATCAATAAAGGTGACTTTTTCGGTTCCGTCACTCATAATTAATTGATTTCCATCAGTTGTTAAGCCCCAACCTTCTTTATTATCATAATAAAATGAATCAATTATTTGAAAATTACTTTTATTTATTACAAAGCACAATTGATTTTTATATGTCAACAGGTATAAATTGTCTCCTATAATGGATGAACCTTCTGCAAAGTATTTTGAGTTATCTAAGGGTAATGTTTTGAATAGATTACCTGAATTTGTATCTAAGATTCCGACTTGTGAATTTGTAAATGGTAATTCATCAGGGGATCCCATACTTTCATACAACATTCCATCATCAAAGAATAAGCCTTCGGTAAAATAGTTTGAGTTATGGTTCATAACCCCTTTTATTGTGTAACTATCATTTTCATAAATGGCATAATTCTTAGTTTCCTCTACATTTTCCTTAGGGCATTCTTTACAACCCAAAGATGAAATGCATAGAACGAGTATAATTTTAATAAAAAATTTCACGTGTTCCTTTTTTATTGTTTTTTTTTGCTACACCCGTCCCGACCCATGCGGTAATGGGATCCCTAAAGATCATTTTTACTAGTGTGTGCGGGAGTTCGTGGGAATTTCACAATGAAGATTAAATAAAATGGTAGAACCCATTAAAATAATGAGCAACTACCATTTTGCTTTATTTCTATTAATTACAAGCTGTGCAATGGCTATGCTAGCAGCAGGATCTATGCGGATTCTGCCAATTTTGAAGCTGACACCAATTATTATGGGCTCCATTTATTAATGAGTAGCAGTTTTGCCCACCACTTCCCGCCATAATATTCTTCATCTCAGCCCTGCTTAGTATGCATTGTATGTTTGCAAGGTTCATTTTTTTAGTTTCCATATTTGTACTTTTTAAAATTGTTTAAGAAAATAGATTTTGGCCAAAATCCTATTTGATAAAATTGACGATAATATTTTATATAACCATAGGTTTTGCCCAACTTGTCTGGAAGATTCTTCCAGTTTTTGACCAAATAATCTTTTTTGGGGCAAATGCTACCGTTGTACAGCTTTTGTTAGCCCACTTAGAAGCCGCTCAAGCATGCTGCGGTTATCGGTATATATTTCTATGGAAGCTTGTAACCCTTCTCTGTATGCCAATTCTTTGCCCAAATGCGTAACCAAACCCGCTGTCAGCAGCACCCGTGCAAGGTAGCCGCTATCAGTGGGTATGGGTTTTATTACATCAAGCCGGGCAGCTACGGTACCAAATTCTTCTGATGGATAGGCTGCAAACCGCACCAAGGCTTGTTGGCCGCTTTTTAGTTTACCAAAATTGAATTGTGGCAGGGTAGCTTCCAGAAAATAATAAGAATTTGTGGGTTGTACACTTCCTAAAATTTCGCCACGTTGCAGGTTGCGACCAGGATTATAAAAGGAGGATAACACCAATGTACCGCTGCAGGATGCATATACCAAATATTGCTGCTCCCAGGCTGCAATAGCCGAAAGCCAGTTTTGCAAAGCCTGTACAAAAATACCCCGTTGCAGTGCAATATCGTTTTCAAGGGCAGCCATTTGTTTTCGCTTTTCAAGCCGTTGTGCCGTATTAGCGAGTTGTATATTTTTTAATTGAGGTATCTGCATTTGCTTGCCGAGCCATTTACCTGCCTCATTGCGGTATTCTACGGGGGCTATTACTTGCTGCTTTAACAGCGATTCACTTACATTAAAATTTTCACCCGATAGGCTCACATCCAGTTTGGTAAGGTTAAGTTGTTCGGCAATTACTTGTTCCTGTGCATTAATATTTTGCAAATCGCTCCGCAGCATTTGCCGCTGTGCTACATAATAACCGTTGCCCAGGTATTGTGTATAGGTTTGCAAGGCTGCAAAGTAGGTTTGATAGCTGTTTTGCAATTCACCCAACACCGGTAGGGGAAAATCGCTATTTATCTTTCTAAAGAAGCCCGGAACCCGATCACTTTGGGCTGTACTTACCAATATTAATAAGCTATCAGCCATTGCTTTTTGATGAAGTACTTGCGTGTAGTTAGCCGTGGTTTCCAGCACAGCCACCAAGGTTGAAACTATTAGGCTATCACCATCAGCTTTTATCAAATGCTGTAACCTGCCCTCACTACGTACTACTAATGGTTGTGGTGGAAA
>JBBQXO010000247.1:0-5537 GCA_038209595.1 Chitinophagales bacterium | reverse complement strand
CTTTTAACATTTTATTATGGTTACATTTTATTGTTTTAGGCAACTTCTATTAACCACACAACTCATCTTATGCCTTCAAACCTGTTACGTCACAACCAACACTTAGCCTTTGCCCGTTCATTGTCCATTTTGAGAAATACTAAAGGTTATAAATGGGAATATTCAGCACAAAAGATTGGCCTATCTTGTGCAAGCATTATGGATACATGACCACCCGCTGGTTTTTCAAAGCCCATTTTAAAGGATTTAATGGCTCTGATAATTTTTATGTCAAGCTGCTTGATGTACATGGCTACTTTATTTTCTTACCGTCCAATTTACAAATAATAAATTTATAATAATGACTCATTTAATTACATTCTGAATGAAGACTTATATTTTCTTTCAGTTAGTATTGTAAAACAAACTGGTTTCACTGAATTTTGGAGAAGCCTACTTACAAGGTAGTATGAAGCTGTAGGAAAAGGGAGACTCATTTTGTTCCTTTTTCTGCAAAAAAAGTTCTTAAAAGAAATTATATATTTATATAATACGGCAAAATGATTATTTTAAAACTGGATTATTTCTGCTTATTCAAGCTTCAATATTCATGAAGTGAGGAGGTATGTATTCATTGGAAAAAAGAATTGATTAGCCAATTTTAATTACGTCGCTTACCCTTAAAACAAAACCTGTTATATCTTCAAATTCCTGAATAAATCGTCCTCCTCCAGATTTAAAATGAGGTCTTTGCTTATTTGCAATATGTCCGTAAAGCTTTTGATAACCTGCAATTCCAGCATCCCTTTTAAAAAGAGAAATGGTATTAATTAGTTGGTCTCTTGCTTTTCCTGCCCATCTACCTCCGTCACGGTCTTTTAATTCAATAAAAGTAAGTACATCATCATAAGTAATCATTGACTCGCATCTCTCTCCTTCCGAATCAGGAATTCCTAAACAATCATCAATGGCTGTATGAATAATTTCTTTCGCTTGGGCATTATCAACCCAAACCTGCCAATCATCTGAATTTGCAAATGAAAGGGTTGCAGGCGGCGCATCATAAACTCCAAAAACTGTTTCATTCGTTTTGCTTTGGCATTGAGCCTTAAAAAAATTTATCGCCATCCTTTTTCAATTTCTTGTAATTGGGCAAATAATTCATTGGATTCTTCCAGGCCACTATTTAAATAGTTTTCATCCGATGGCAACCCTTTATAATTCGGCAATGCTTTTATGATACCGGTTGCTTCGTTTAACTCATAAATTATCAAATCGTCTGGATTAATGAGTGAATTAAGTGAAACAATTTTGTTTACTTTTAATTTAACCTCCTCATTTGACATGTTGTTTAATACTAAATATGCCTTTACTGCAAGGGTTAAGTAATTTATTAAATATGGGCTATGTGACGTAATTATTAGCTTATTTGCTTTACGTTTATTTGCAAATTCAAGTAAGCTGGTTAATAATTTTTGTTGAGAATCAGGAAATAGATTTTGTTCTGGTTCTTCTACAATATTAATAAAACATGTATTCAGGTATTTAGCATCTATTTCTTTAAACAGTTTTTCCTTTTCTTGTGGGTTTAGCGAATTATCAAATGAAACATCTGCAACTTCCTTATTTCGCCTAATGCTTTGTTCAGCAGAAAGCTGATCTCTCAATACGCTTTCTCCTTTCTCTATTTCATCAGACAAGAATTTGGATACTAGAAACAAAGGAACCATTGAGTGATAGCCGCTTGAGGATTCCTTTAATTCTATTTCATAGCCGTTTCCTGCTAAAATAGACTTCTCATTTTTTTTGTCATACTTGAATTTTATATCCTGTAATGGTAAATCTATTAAATGCCCATTAAGTGCCAAATGACTTTTCCTTAGCTCCTGAGCAAACGTAATAATAGATTCCGGCAAATCCTTTAATAGGAAAGCATTTTGAATGACACTTAAAAAATTCCGTTCGGCAGGCACATACATTATTTTGGGGACTTTATAATGTAAGTCTCTTTTAATGTGAATTATTGGAAAGGGTTTTTCATTAGTATAAGTACAGGACATGATATCGCCTTCATAAGCTATTTCAGTATCCTTGGTGAAGTAATTATGAGTGAGCATATATTCAAAATATGCATGGTATATATCTCCAGAAATATCCTTTTCGGAAATATCTCCTCTATTTATTGCCTTTTCTAACCATATCATGGTAGTTATTACTTTAGCTACCGTGCTTTTTCCACTTCCTTGATTACCAATAAACAAGGTAACCTTCTTAATATCCATCCAGCCGCCATCCTCCAGATACCCTTCTTTTACAGGTCCGAAATTTTTTATTCTTATTTTGCTCATGTTTTGATTTATTGAAATCTAAACAAATTTAATTCTTAATTGGATAATCATCCAACCATTTAAAAATATTCAAATGTTTAGGGGAGTTTTCTCCGAGATATTTATTTGATAGATAAATAGTCTTTCTATTTTTTCGTACTTCGTACCGCAAAAATTTATATAACGTATCAGACGGTATGAGATATAACTGTGATGATGCAATTAAATTTCAAATTTTACACAAATATCACCAGAGTAAGTTAGATATTTGGTGAGACCGAAGCTCAATTTTCTCTCCCTTAATGTCCTTCTAACCAATAAAATGGCTCTTATGGAATATTGCGTATCTGTAGAATGTTGATATTATTTGTTACATAAAAATGGCCTAAGTTTTTACCTTAGGCCATTTATGGTAAATATTTTTAAGAGTGGTTTCATTAAATGCATTGAAGTTTGAGCAGTAAATTCCTGCAAAACCCAATCCTCTCTTACCACCTCAATAGTGCACTTGCCCAGGTAAACCCACTACCAAAAGCAGCGAGGCAAATCAGGTCGCCTTGGTTTACCAATCCCTTTTCCCAGGCTTCGCAAAGGGCAATGGGAATAGAAGCCGCTGTGGTATTACCAAAACGGTCGATATTGTTGTACACCTGATCATCGGTCAGTTGTAGCTTTTGCTGCACAAATTGGGCTATCCGCAGGTTGGCCTGATGTGGTACCAGCAGGTTCAGGTCTTTGGGTGTCATGCCATTTTTATGCAGGGCTTCCATGATGACTTCCGGAAATTTAATTACCGCTTTTTTAAACACGCTTTGGCCATCCATATTGGGGAAAAATTGCTCTTTGTCAATCATTTGTTGCGTAACGAACATTTTGCCCATTTCAGCATCCCCAAAATCGGCAAGCTCAGGCATCCACATATTGGAATGCGTACCGGGGTTGTACATCGCCAGTATTTCAGCCGATTCCCCGTCGCTATGCAGGTGGGTACTCAATATGCCCGGTTCCTCTGTAGCCTGCAGCACTACGGCACCTGCTCCATCACCAAATATCACCGATACATTGCGGCCTCTTGTGGTAAAATCGAGCCCGAAGGAATGTTTTTCCGAGCCTATTACGAGAATGTTTTTGTACATCCCGCTTTTGATAAACTGATCGGCCACTGAAAGCGCATATACAAATCCGCTGCATTGATTGCGTACATCGAGTGCCCCCACTTCTTTCATTTTGAGCGCCCGCTGCACCAATACCCCGCAGCCCGGGAAGTAATAATCCGGCGAAAGTGTTGCAAAAACTATAAAGTCAATCTCTTCTGCGGTGGTTCCTGCCCTTTCCATAGCAATTTTAGCCGCTTCCACGCCCATAGTGGTGGTGGTATCTTTGGTAGGATGCGCAAATCGCCGTTCTTTAATCCCGGTTCGTTCCTGTATCCAGGCATCGCTTGTTTCCATTACGGCGGTCAGATCCTCATTGGTGACCACCTTTTCAGGCACGTACATTCCTATTCCGGCAATCTTACTATTTGGCATATCAATCGTTTATCATTAATTAATGAGGAGGAGCAAAGTAAGGCAAATTAATCAGCCATCTGATTTTTCCCCGGTAAACCAGTTTTCTTTGTCTTTAAATAGGACGTTGAAAGTAGTAAAAGAACCGTATATCCGGGTAATGTATTGTTGCAGATTTACTTTGTCTTCGTCACTTAATCCTTTGTGGCTGTTGATGTTTTGTTCCAGTACCCGCAGGCGATCTCGTGCCATTACAATTTTATGAAAAAAAGCTTCGATGGGTACTTCCTTTGCTTTTTGGGATTTATCGGCGGGTTGCAAAAGCATCGTGCCACCTTTCCAACGGTCCCCAAGCGGCACTACTTCGCCAAAACCATTCCATTGCCGCAATATCTGCAACAGTGATTTTTCTACCTCCGAAGTGGTTTCTAATTCGGAAGTCACATTTTCAGGAATAATTTCATCGAGTTGTGTATCGTCTTTGTTTACTTCCACAATACCCTGATGAATAAAGGAAATTAGGTAGGTAGCATATTTTACAGCTACAATTACACCCGGTCCATGTTGCGTATGCTGCAAACGGGTACCAATGCCAAGTTTTTGCTGATCTTCCATAAAGGTTAGTCTATTTTTTTAAAAAGTTACCACAAAATTAAAGCAGATGCTTCTTATGGTTGCTTAGATTTGCTTTTTAGATAAATACAGGTAAATTTAAAAAAGGTTAAAGCAGGTATGATGCGTTGGTTATCTTTTTTTCTGGTATTTGGGGCTTTGATCAGCCCGCTTATCACAAAGGCCTGGGGCTTTTATGGGCATAGGCTCATCAACAGGACGGCAGTTTACTTGCTTCCCCCCGAAATGATTGGGTTTTTTAAGGCTAATATCGAATTCCTTGAAGAACATGCTGTGGACCCTGACAAACGCCGCTATGCCATCAACGGAGAGGCTCCACGGCATTATATTGACCTCGATCGGTATGGCACCTATCCTTATGAGGACTTGCCAAGACAGTGGACCAAAGCGGTTGAAAAATACTCAGAGGACACCATTATGGCACACGGAACTGTTCCCTGGTGGACACAAACCATGCTTACCCGGCTTACCGAAGCTTTTATTAATAAAGATGCCGGTCGCATTTTGAAACTTAGCGCTGAAATAGGCCACTATATTTCTGATGCCCATGTACCCTTACATGCTTGTAGCAATTATAATGGTGTACAAACGGGTCAAACCGGTATTCATGGGTTTTGGGAATCGCGTATTCCCGAACTTTTTGCTAGTTCTGATTTCGATTTTTTTATTGGCAAAGCAAGCTATATAGAAGAACCGGGCGAATACATGTGGCGCAGGGTGCTCGAAAGTGCTGCGGCCTCCGATACCGTTCTTAAATCCGAAGCCGTTTTGAATGCCCGTTTTGCCCCTGACAGAAAATATGCTTTTGAAGAAAGATCGGGCAAAATAATCCGGCAATACTCTACCGCATACAGCAAAGCGTATATGAATATGCTGAACGGCATGGTAGAGCGCAGAATGCGGCAATCCATATATTCGATAGCAAGCTTTTGGTATACCGCCTGGATCAATGCCGGGCAGCCCGATTTACGCAGTCTATCAGCTAAACCACTTACAGCAGCCGAAATAAAAGAATATGAAGAATTGAATCAACAATGGCAGAATGCTAAACCGATTGGAAAAATTTGCGAATAGGAATACGATTATCGGC
>JBBQXO010000246.1:0-5636 GCA_038209595.1 Chitinophagales bacterium | reverse complement strand
GTAACCGTATGCCCGTTTGGGGTTTGAAGAAATCTGCCAAAAATAGCATTGGTTGCATTGAACATCACATTGGTTACCCCAATCGTAAAGGTTTCGGGGTGGATATTCTGTTCCTGTGTTTCCCCCTCTTTGGCCTTAACTACTTTTGGTGGCGGGCTTGGGGCAATCTTTACCTCGTAACCATTGTATTCGAGCAGCGGTTTCAAAAATGCAACCCTTGCCTGCGGAGCCGGCAAAAGTAACCCCATCGGCCTGGTAAACCGGTATGGTTGGCGCCATGGTTACGGCAAGCGATGTGGTGGGTGCACTACCCAAATCGCGGGCTGTTAATGTTTCATTACTATTGGCCACCCGCAGATTGCTGCCAAAAGTTACCTTGTTTTTAAAGGCTTTGGTTATGGAATTAATACTGCCGCTTAAGCGTTCGTAGCCTGTATAGCGAAGCATACCGTTATTGCTGTAATAGTTTAGGTTTACCTCTACCGAGCTGGTTTTGTTGCCAACCGATGCGGTAAAACTATGATTGGTGGCAATACCTGTTTTGTACATTACATCCTGCCAGTAGGTGTCGCCTGCCGGGGTATTGGGATTGCCGCCCACAAGAGGTCGTACCATTACCCCGTTCAGCACCGGGTTGTCGAAATTATTGTTCCAGTCAAACTGGTATATTTCGCCATAAGCTGCCGATGGGTTCTGCCGGTCGTTTACCGAAGCCTGCCAAAGCGCCCTGCCACGGTCTGCTGCATTCAGCATTTTAAAGCGCTGCGATTTTTCTGACTGTATACTTAGGTTAGTATTGAACTGAAACACTACTTTACCATGTGTATTTCCGCCTTTTTTGGTGGTAACTAAAATTACCCCATTGCTTGCCCTTGCTCCGTAAATGCTCACCGCCGAAGCATCTTTAAGCACCTGTACCGATGCAATAACAGCCGGGTCGAGGTTCTGGAACACTTCGGGCCGGGTAGTAGGAATACCGTCAATTACATAAAGTGGATCATTGTTGCCAAGCGTGTTGGAACCCCGAATGAGTATCCGGGCATTGGCGCCATTGGTACGATTTGTGGCATAGCTGTTTTTGTTTGGTTGCAGCGGAGAATTGCAAAGTAACCTATAAGGAGCTTCTTCATTATTAACCATTACCTACATTGTTTTACAAAACCAGTTAAAAACCTGTGATAACATAGAATTAATATGGTTTTTTAAATCCCATCTCCTATTTTTATCAATATAATAAAAGTCCTCCAGTACCCTAAATTTAAAATTTATGAAAAACCTGTTTTTAACTTTAAACTGTAATAAAATCTCTATTACAATTAAGATATTTATTCTGATGTTTTTTTTGCAGGCTTGCAAAAAAGATTTCGTTAATGAAGCTGCTTTACTCGAAGAACAAAAAATGCAATTTGCATCAGTTTCAGATCAACAAATGATTGGAAGTGGAAATGGGTACTGCTGGGAAGATGCTGAAGATGGAAGCATATATGATAGCATATTGAAACCAACCATACTTGGAGCGCAATTAATTGGAAATCCTTATACATATCCAATATGAGCCAGGCGTTTTTTAACTTAACAAATAGTAATGTCGGAGTTACGGTCAACGCATGGTATATCAGGGTAAAGCCTTCAAATTATGAACAACTTGTAGCTGTTGAAGATTTGGATGTTGACTGGTTTGATTATCCACTGGATTATGAGCTTGTGCAAGAGGGCGATTATTATGACGATGGAATAACCCCGGCAGAAGAAATACCTTGGTTATATGCTGTTGTGGCACCCAATTTTGTTCCTCCAATAGGAGTTACTTATCAATTATTGCAAAGTATTCATGTGCCCAATAATTACTTGCTTGAAAACGAGGCGTTCCGTATTACCGGCAACGACGTAGATACTGCAGGTTGTGGTAATTATTCTGTTATAAACGGTGGATTCGAAGCAAATAACACCACTTCTTGTGATTGCAATTCAAGACCTAGTGCCCTAAGTTGTGAATGCCGGGCATTTTGTGGGTTCGATACCCGTAACTGTGTAGTTCCATTACCAACCCCGCCACCTACTTCTATTCCGGCTGGTGCTATTACTGTTGATGATGATGTAAGGAATATCCAAGTACCTGTTCGCAATGCCAGAATAGTAGCGAGAAGGTTCTTAAAAGTAGAAAGAGTATTTACAAACAATAATGGCAACTATACATTTACCAAAACCTTTCGCAACAAAGCATCCCTTTTAATTAAATTTAAAAATAATGATGCAATCGTAAAAGGACTAAGGGGTGCTAGATTATGGCAAATATTAATGCCGGTAAAAATAAATCTGGGTAAATTTAGAGGTAATCTTAGTAATATTGCTCGTAATATAGAAGATAACAATGATGTAAGAAGCAGAGGAGCAAAACATTGGGCTGGGGCTACCACCCACAATGCAGTGCAAGAATTTAAACAAGATTATACTAATTAAGGTATGGGTATGCCACCCAATAAGTTGCGAATATTGGTAGTACCCGGCAATGGAGGCGGTAGTGCACCCATGTTTGCCAAAAGGTTTATCAACACGCTGCCCCATTATTTTATACGCCAATTTCTTTTAGTTTCGACATCACAATATACACTTGCCTTCTTAAATTCTCTTGGTACTGCACTTGCCGGTAGTGTGGATGTTACCATAGGATATAATCGCAGAGGAGAAGGTATTACCACAGGTAACGATGCAATGGCAGAATTGTGCTACCACGAATTTACCCATGCAGCACATTATGCTAAAGTAGGCAATACACAGTATGGCAATTTTATACAGTCTTCTATAAATGAAATCATTGCAAATTTTGGCACCGAATTTAGCCCTTATGGACAGGGCAACACCGGTAATTCTCCAATAATAGCACTCTATGAAAGTTGGGCATATTATATGGGTCATTGGTTAACAAATAGAAAGTATGGCACTTTAAGTGGGCAATTTAATGAACAGGGGATTGGTTACGTCAATAATTTCCCTGTGAATGGAATAAATAGTAATTTGAATTTGCTAGAAAATTTTAGTCCTAATAGGCAAAATGATCCTTTTAGATGGATACCACAGGGATTATTATACGATTTAATTGACAATAGGAATGATTTTGCAATCACTGGAAACCCTTTATTCCCTGGAGATTTAGTATCAAATTATACTAATCAAGAATTTTTTAATGCTTTAGATAGTGACATCAATTCACTTCCTGCATTTAGGATACGTTTGTTAAATGAAAATAATAATAATCAGGCAGCTGATGTAAACGCCCTTTTTGCTTTTTATAATTTTTAGAAAATATAAATAATTATAAGTGCATTTTTTTCTAAGCATTAAATAATAAGAAATACATGAAGTTTTCAATAATAATAAGCATAACATTGATATATATAATCTTTGCATCAAGTACTTGTCAAAAAAGCGGTTTTGGTTGTACAGAGACCACTTATAATTTTGAAGCTATTGCAAAGGTTGTGAATCCAAAAGATAGTATTAATATTGGAGATACTATTTGGCTTGAAATATCTGCTTCAGTTTTACAAACAGATTTGCTTAGTGGCAATCCAATAACATTTAAAAATGCAGCAAATTTGGGAACGGCCATTGGTTTTGGTGAATTGGTCAATCCTAATTCACCAGTATTCGCTGAAAATGATTTTTTTTATGTTTTACAAAAGGGGGAGAACGTAAATAATAACAGGGCAGGAATAAAAGAGTACAAATTCAGTGAAAATGGCAACATGTATGAATTTCGCTTAGGAATAATACCTAAAAAGAAGGGTTATTTTAATTTCGGCTTGTCTGATGCTTCAAATGTTTTTCGATATGATGATAAATGCACAAAAGCATTTTATCGAATTTACTTTAAAGAAACACCTTTGCATTTATATTTAATTACACGAGTATTTGGTACTGTTCCAGATTCATCTTTTTCAAGTCCTTATTGTTTTAAGGTGAAATAATATTATCTATTCTATAGCATTCTTTAAAATTTATTATTTGGATATTTTCAGTGCATCGAGGGTAGTGGTAGATCCTATTTGGTGGATACTACAAAGATTGTTTTATGATTTAATGGATGACAGAAATGATTTGTTAGCTCTTCCATTACGGGTTCCCTTAAATGATTTAGTTGACGTGTATACAAATCAACAATTCTTTAATGCTTTAGATGCAGATATTAATAACCTACCGGCTTTTAGAGTTCGTTTGCTCAATGAGAATGCAAATAATCAAGCAGCGGGTGTAAACACTATATTTACTTTTTATGGAAATTAAAAATAGAAGTATAGTAATAGCTGCTGCAATCTTAACTGCTTTCCTCTTTATAAAAGCCAATTGCACAAAACTTCCTTTTGATTGTGCGAAAACAGTGTACAGTTTTCAGCTTCCCGTAAAAGCTTTTCCAGATAAGGATACCATCAATATAGGTGATACTATTTGGCTGGAGATAAATGAACGAACCCTAATACGAGATGGGGTATCTGGTGAAATGACAGATTACAGTGGGGCAGAGAATCTTGGTACTGTGATTGCACTAGGTCGATATAACGATTCTATGAAAAGTTGGGTGAACGAAAATCCTCAAAATTTTAAATTTGTTATATTAAATAGTCATGGAAAGCTTGTGAATCAAACTGATATAGGTACAGAGTTTACTTTTTCAGAGCAGGAAAATTCTTTTTTATTTTCTCTAGCTGTTATACCTTTAAAAAAGGGTCTATTCAGTTTGTTGTTAGTAGATGCAAGAAATGTATTTAGAGCATCTGATAAATGCACAAAAGCATCATTTTCAATCATTTTTGAAAATACAAACCAACATTACCCTTTAAATCCTTTTTATATTCCTGGTACAAATCCTAGGGGGGGTGATTACTATTTTTATGTAAAATGAAATAAAAGTATCCAGCTTTTTTCCATGAATTAATTTTTTCAGTCATTATTGAACTCTAACCTTTATAAAGAGTTATAGAGTCAGTTAGCAGGAGTAAACACAATTTTTATTTTTAATGGAAACTAAAAAAAGAAATATAATTCTAGCGGGGGCAATGATAACTGCTTTACTTTTTATTGAAGCCAATTGTACAAAGTTGCCTATTGATTGTGCAAAAACAGTGTACAGCTTTCAGCTTCCCGTAAAAGCTTTTCCAGATAAAGATACTTTTAATATAGGTGATACTATTTGGTTGGAGATAAATGAGCCAACCCTAATACGGGATGGGATAAGTGGGGAAATGGTAGATTATAGTGGAACAAGCAACTTAGGGAGCGCAATTAGTTTTTTATATTGGGATAATCTAATAAATGCATGGAGTGAGGGTATCAGCAGATTTAAGTTTTCAATAGAAAAGGGAACAGAATTAAAAGTAACTCCATTAACCATTCAATATCGATTTATCGAATCAACTGATAGATATCTTTTCAAATTAGGTGTCATTCCAAAAGAAAAAGGACTTCATAGCCTACTCCTTAGTAGCTCAAATAATACTTTTCGTGAAAACGATAAATGTACAAAAGCTAGCTTTACTATAAACTTTAAAGATACTGATCAGCATTATTATTTGAGCCCAAGTTATACAGGGCAAACCGGGTTAATTGGTGGCGATTATTACTTCTATGTAAAATAATTC
>JBBQXO010000245.1:0-5637 GCA_038209595.1 Chitinophagales bacterium | reverse complement strand
ATTTCCCATTCTTTGCTGAAAATGTCTGGCAACGGTTCGCCCTTGCCGGTTTGTGGTAAAAAAGGCCCCTCTTTAAAAAATTCAATAATTTCAGTAAAAGGCATACCCTTATTGAAAAACTCTTCGGTAGCCCATGCCCCCAATGCATTGAACCCATGGTTGCGCAAATGGCTGAAAGTGCCTTCTACAAATGCATCCGGACTTTGCGGGTAATTGTATTTGCTATCAATAGTGGCTGCGTAGGCGCCGGGTTTTGCTCTTCTTCCACCCATGGTTCCGGCTCGGTTTACCGCACAAACTCCCTTATAGTAAAAGGGGGTTCCTTCCGGGGTAATAAACCACCATTGCCCTTCGGTGGTTTTACCCACCCTAAAGTAGCTTTGACTGCCTTTGATGGTTTTGGGAATAAAGCGGGTTGCCTGTGACCATCCTGTCATATTTATAAACAATACACCTATAGCTGCCCAAAACATGCCCTGCATTTGCTTCATAGTCTGATGTTTTCTCCAATCGCTGAAAATATTCAGGTATTCATTTTAAAAAAATACTGCCTGCCTGTAATACAAGGAAAAAATGAAAAAGGGCTACAATCAACCTATATCCAATACCTGCTTTTTTATACTGAAACATTAAAGGCACCCCAAGGCATTTCCCTACTATGCGGGCATTTACCAGTAAAGTGCCTTATGATCCCCTTCCCTGATAATAAAGGTAATTTGATGTAGTTATTTAGCTAATTTTGAAGAAACAAAAGAGAACGACTTTAACCTGAACATTCCCTGCTATGGGGACAGTTTTGAGGAAGAAGCCGAAGTGGATATTGCTGCGGTGCAACAGGAGATTGAAAAATTGGAAGGAGAATTGAAGAATGTGCAGGGAGAGATTGAAAAATACTAAACTCAATTAATTAAATAATTATGGCCGAAAGCAACCTCATTATTTACCAAACAGAGGATGGGTTTACCAAAATTGAGACGAGGCTTGAAGGTGAAACAGTTTGGCTAACCATTGACCAAATGGCCGAACTTTTTCAAAAGTCCCGTTCTACCATCAACGAGCATATACTTCATATTTATGCAGAACAGGAACTTAATGAACAGGCATCTATGAGAAAAATCGGAAATTCCGATTTTTCTACCAAGCCCACCAATTTTTACAACTTAGATGTCATTATTTCAGTAGGCTACCGGGTAAAAAGCCATCAGGGTACCAAATTCCGCCAATGGGCTACTGCCCGGCTAAGGGAATACATCGTTAAAGGCTTTACCATAAATGACGAAATGCTAAAACAAGCAGGTGGGGGCAACTATTTTGATGAATTGCTGGCCCGCATTCGTGATATACGAAGCAGCGAAAAGGTATTTTGGCGCAAAGTACTCGACATTTATGCCACTAGTATTGATTATGACCCAAAACAAGAAATATCTGTCCTTTTTTTTCAAACCGTGCAAAACAAAATGCATTGGGCTGCCCATGGCCACACGGCTGCAGAAGTAATTTACCAACGAATTGATGCTTCCAAACCCAATTTGGGACTTACAAACTTCAAGGGAACCAAACCTACAAGGCAGGAAGCGGAAATAGCCAAAAACTACCTTACAGAAGATGAATTGAACATTCTGAACCGTATGGTAACTGCATACCTTGAATTGGCAGAGTTGCAGGCACTTAACCGAAAGCCCATGTATATGAAAGACTGGATAGTAAGGTTGGACGATTTTGTGCGCATGACCGGAAATGACATACTCAAACATGCCGGCAGCATTGGCCATCAGCAAATGCTCCATAAAGCAAAGACTGAATTCGAAAAATACAAAGCCATTAATTCCTCCGCCCTCAGCGAAGCCGAAAAGCATTTTGTGGAACATTTGGAAAAGGAGGCTAAAAAATTACCCAAAATAAAAAAGGAAAGCTAATGGCAGCAACAACAAATACAAAGGCGTTTTTTAATGAGGAAATTCCGAGGAATTGGTCCGACTATTTTTTGGAAGAATTAATAAAAGACTGGGAAAAGTGGAAAATGAAATTATAGAAACTATTAGCATAAGAAAACACATTTCCGTCTTTGGTTCATGCATCTTCAATGGTTAATTATTGCTCATCTTTCGAAACCACCAAGTGATGCCATCATTATTTATTCCAAGGATAAAAAGTAAAACCCAATAGCTAAGGCTTATACGTGTAAAGTTTCTTACCATATTCATCCCTGAAAATAAAACGAAGTTGTGCAGTACGGCGTGATTTTTGGGTACATTCAACTTGCAAAAAACCTCCGGAAGGTTGACTGCTTGTGTAGGGCTGTACAATACGCCCCTGTGGGTCGCTTGAATTGGCTGTACCCGGCGGCACCCCCATTCTTGAATTTTGGTCCACCATGGCACCACAGCTTAGTTCCTCAAATCCCGAAGGATGGATGGAACGGTACTGCCAATGCCGGTCGCCGGTTAAAATAAACAGATGGTTGGGGTCAAATTTGTTCTCGGAAAGCCAGTTGAAAAAACTTTCCCCTTCATGGAAAAATCCCTCCGGATTAGCATGACTGTCGCGTTTGCGGGCATCATCGGGGCCGAGCATGGGTGTTGGGGTAACGATGAGTTTATAAACAGCATCGCTTTGCAGCAGGGTTTTTTGCAGCCATGCTTTTTGGGTTTTGCCCCACATACTTTTTTCAGGTCCATCGGGCATACTATTTGGGCTGCGGTGGTCGCGGCCTTCCAGCATCCATATCTGCACCCATTTGTTCAGTCGGATGGTGCGGTAAGTCGGACTATCGGGATGGTAAGCAAGATGCATCGGAACCTGTTCAATAAACATACGCCGGCCCTCATTATGGGAAGGAAGCGAGCCATGTATGGGATTATCTGGCAAGGTATCTGAATCATCAAAACGATGGTCATGATCATCTTTCATCCAATAGGTAGCGGTATTAGCAAACATTTGCCGGATGCGGGGCATGGCAAACTGCCGGTGCCACATGAAACGCAATTGGGTTGGGGTGACTGCCTTTACATCATCGGGATGGTCATAATATACATTGTCGCCATTACCTATAAAAAAGTCTGTTTTCAAACGGGCAATGGTTTCAAAACCATGGAAACCCTGAAGCTTGTCTGCACCGGTGTAAGCCTCCGCACCCTGCGCTGAAGGTTTGCCAAAGCCGCCACCTAAGTAAAAACGGGCAAGGTGAGAACCAGAAACCATTACCAGTAAGGTTTTTTTGGAGGGCATGTTGCCAGCAGGTGTAAGGGCTGAATGCCAGGGGCTTTGCTGTGTTTGCAGGGTATCTGCACCATACTGCATGGCATATTTCAGGCGCTTTCCCGGAGCAAGCCCTGCTACCCGGTAGCGTACTATACAGTCATTCTCTTCGGCGGCCCGCATCTATGGACTATAGGTAACGGAAACATTGCCATGTGCAGGTTTCCAAAAAAAACGCACCCAACCCGGTGCTCCCGGCAGGTCGGCTTGCATCAGGGCTTGTTTATCGTGTACATTGGCGTAAATAATTTTTTCTTGTTGAGCCAGGCGGGTTTGCAGCAGCAGAGTGGTAGGCATGGCTTCACCGGCCAAAAGGTAGTGGGGGTAGGGTTGTGCCTGGCACCAAAGGGCAACCAAGAACAGGGTCAGCAGCAATCCGATCGTACAGTATTGTTTTCGTAGTGATATTAGCCTCTTCTTTTGCATAGCAAACCTTTTTTTATCATACCCGCCAGCGCAGCTACGGGCGTACCTAAATGCTCAATCCGTTACAGCCTATGGTAAGCAAAAGATTCCTGAACTGATTAGAATGAACAAAACGGGGACACACAAAATGGAAATAAGAGAACTACTAAAACATGAGCTCCTTGAAGGATTAAATGAAAGAAAGAAAAACAATAAAATTTCGTATTTCATCATATCTCTAAAAAAGGAAACCCTCATTAAAAACATCGGTTCAGATAAAAAACCCTATTGGGTTCCCGAAGAGCCAGAACTGTATTAATTTCAAAGAAAATTCAAAGAAAAAACTCCATAAGAATCTGATTATCAATATCTTTTCTTCTTGGAAATTGTCATTGAGTTATAGCTGGTATACGTGGATTTATCCTTGTAATTCAAAGAAAATGGGACTTTTGGCCGAAGCGCAGAAGATTGAAACCGCTCACTATTGGGATCAAATTTGGTCAAATCGAACATTGTAAACCCAAGAACTTGCAAGGAGACTTACGAGCAAGCAATTGCCTGCTGTATATTTGTGAAACCATGGCTATAAAAAAAATCTTACTCCTTGTAGTCCAAATCTTTTTATGCACCTGCACACATTTATACGCATGTAGTTGCTCTTCAGCATGGAATGATACATTTTTGAGGACCGCCAGATCGAATGAATATGTGGCTTTGGTGAAAGTACTATCATTTGATGCGTTTTTAAATGATGAATTTAAAAGAGGCCATGAAGAAAAGATACCTTATTCAATGACCGTAGAGGTGATACGAAATTATAAAGGATTTACGGAGGGAGAGAAAATTATAATTTATGGGGATAACGGAATTTTGTGCAGGCCTTATTTGAATGTATTTGAGCTGGATGCATATTATCTCATAGCCCCTATTCAATACGAGTACGAAGGAGAACAAAGTTTTTCATTTTTTATATGCCGCACAGACTATCTGAAGGTTAACAAGTCTTCTAATACTGTTGTGGGCAATTATTCATTTCTTAGAAATTCAGCAAGTCTTGCTACCTTCAATTGGCAAATAAAGTATGGCCCTTGGGATGTTGAGTTCTTGATCCTTGTTCTGCTACTTATAATAGGCATCTATGTCATCAAAAGGAGAAAAGCGCAGAAGTTGATTTAATCCATATTGGGTAAGTGCTTTTTTGCATTTATTGATATGTAAAATACCTTCTGAACGTTACTGAATAAGTGCGAGTAATGGCATAATTTGACTACCTACCACATTACCTGCAAGCCTACACCATAATCACCGGGACCCATGTGAAGGGTCACTTGCTCCAAGGTCCCCTTATTAGCCTTATAATTAAAAAGCCTAATACTTTGGTTGTAACGATTGCCAGCTTTGGCCAAGTAAATGGTGGATACTATTTCGGCAGCAAATGATGTTGCCAGCAATGTAATAGGCAATGCATAACTTCTATTTGCCGTGTTATTATAAGAAAAACCACCCGCCCAAACATAGGATACAGCGAAAGTAACGCCACCTGCAAGGCCTATATAGTTAGCCCTTCTACGATACTTATTGGCTTCTTGCATTATTTCTCCTACCTCTATATCGCCCTTGGCCAAATGCTGCATAAGTTCTCTTTGATTTACCATGCGTTCCCCAATAAACAGTCGAGGCCGGGCAAGCGCTCTTTGATACATCCATACGCTATCACCTATACGAAAGCGCAACATTTTTTCCATAGATTGACCAAAAACTTGTGGCATTATTAAGCACATGGCGACCGATAAAGTAAATCTAATTAAAGTCATAGGGATGGTTTTTAGTTCAGTCTCCAAAATTAAAGATTTTGTAACTGAATTATACTCCAATCCTTTGTTAACGATTTTCTATTTTTACCACAGGAATATTTTTCTCCGATGCCTTTGCAAAGGGCATATTGATAACTGCATCAGGAATATTTTTACCCCA
>JBBQXO010000244.1:0-5642 GCA_038209595.1 Chitinophagales bacterium | reverse complement strand
GTAAAATTCTGCTCATTGTTTACCACTCCGTTTTGTATCCATTTTAAGCGGACTGTTTCGCCGCATATCTTAAATTGACTTTGACTGGTAAATCCTTTGATTGTTTTACTGGCTATCACTTCCCGCACCATCTTAGGCTGCTCCGGGTTACCTAACCAGGGATTGGTGATGAAGGGAGTGGTAAGAATTGTTCCATCCTGTCTTATAAAACAGCCGTTCCCTGAAACACTGTTATAAGGCAGAATATTTTGTTTGCCAGTGTTTGCTTCAGTTTGCTGGTTATAGCTCTTGTTTTTGCCGACAAAATATCTTTTCCCATTAAATTCGATAATGTAATAGTATTCGTGATCAATATGAACCAATGTATTTTGGTTTTGAATGAACATTTGTTTGGCCGATAGATCACAATCCATGCCCAGCCATTTGCACCTGTTAAAATAGGTAAGAGTGGAAGCAGAAATTAAAAGGATCGCAGAAATAGAAATGATTATTGCTTTTTTATGTTCTTTGAAGAAGCTGGACTGCAGGTTTGTATGCTGAAACCAATTATTGGGCAGATCGGTATTGGAGAGTTTCACCACATCCGTCTTAGAAAAATTTTTGGCAATAATCCTTGCTCCATTCACAAAAGAGCCATTGCTGCTTTCAAGGTCCTGTAAATAATAATTCCCATTTTTTAAAAGGGAGATTTTGGCATGATGATTCGATACAAAATCATCGCTTACAACCAGGTCATTGTCTTTAGACGACCCTAAAGAAATCGTTTTCTTAATTTTGGCAAATGGTTCCTCCTGTATACTGGACTCAGCCCTGGCTGCCGGTGAAGCCTGGAAAGCATTTTGCCAGTCAACCATACTGGAAGCCACCTGTAATTTATCTTCCTGGTGAATAACCTGATGCAGTATCTTTTGCCCGTTTACAAAAGTTCCGTTGACACTGCCTAGATCCTTCACTTCATAAGTGTTATTGCCCAGGTGTGTAACGATAGCATGATTCCTGCTTATACTTGGTTCGTTGATAATGACATCATTGGTGTTATCACGGCCGATTTTTATGGAGGATTTCATTTGGGCTGGTTTATTTTTCTGAGTTTAGATCAGATCTTTTATCCTTCCCTCCCTTGATTTCTTTATTATCAGGAGTTGAAGTTCTTTTTGGTGAAACCTGTCTTGTTTTTGTTGAATCACTACTTGTTTTGGTTGAATCACTGGTTTGCAATTTATTTCCGTAATATTTTCTATATCCCCAAACTGATCCTAAAAACAAGAGGAGCATAAGAATGGCGGCAACAATGTTCAACTTTGAAAATTTTTTCTTTTTGCTGCTTTTTGTTTTCCCCGTATAATGCACCAACTGTACGGTGATATTATCGGTTCCTCCTTGTTCATTCGCCTGCTCTACCAACTTCGAAGCCGCCTTCTGGACATCGCTGCCAGATAAAATTGTTTCGGTAATTGTTTCATTGTTGATATGCCCCGTCAGTCCATCGCTGCACAAAAGAATTTTATCATTTTTGCATAATGCTATAGAAGTTGCCGCAACGGTTGGATTTGCTTTTTCAAAAATGCCGATTGCCTTGGTGATCTGGTTTTTCTTTTCACTTAGTTGTGCTTCGGCTTCCGTAAGGGCGCCGGTATCTATCAATTTCTGGATGACCGAATGGTCTTTAGTGATTTGTCGGATCTTATTTTTACTAATCAAATATATTCTGCTGTCGCCGACATGGGCAATATAAAGCTGCCCCTTATCAATTAATGCCAGCACACAGGTAGTTCCCATTCCTTTTAAATCAATATTTTGATTCACCATTTCCCTTAGCTGATAATTTGCGAATTCAATGGCGTTTTTTAGCGCAAGCGGTATGGCAGTATTTTCATTTTGAACATCCTCTAAAAATTTTCGGATCGATGCGATTCCATTTTGGGAAGCAACATCCCCCGCGGCATGGCCGCCCATTCCATCGCATACGATGACGCAATAACCCAGGGGGGTATCGAAATGAGCCATATAATCTTCATTATATTCTCTCACTTTACCCACATCAGTGGCATTGCCAATGGTGATATGATAATTGGGAATGATCAATTTAAAAAACGGTCTTAAATTTGAAACTTGTATTGCCTAATTTTAATTCATCGCCATCTTTCAGTTTTCCTTCATCAACCATTACCCCGTTGATCTTTGTTCCGTTAGTTGAAAAATTATCCTTGATCAGGAATTCATGGTCTCGGAAAAGGATGGTGGTATGTTCGCCCGAAATGGAGGAGTCGTTTACCAGGATATCGCAGCCGGGGGCGCTGCCGATCTTATTTTTACCCACATAAAGTTTAAAATCCTGCCCATAATCATCGTTGGTAAAAGTGACCAGCCAGCCTACCAGTTTTCTTTTTTGTGTTTGTTGCAAGGGTTCGGTTGCCCCGGTATTTTCATCCATCACGATGGAGGTGCGTTTAAAAGGATGTTGAGCGCCGGCGCTCGCAAGATCAAGGGTTGTTTTAAAGTCTGCATTTTCTTCGTTGACCATTGTCTTTTTAAACTGACCGCTGTTGCCTTCATCAAACCCCTGTGTGTTTTTAAAATCGAGCAGGGTCTTTTCATAATCGGGGCCCCCGGTATTTGGCGGGCAATAGGGGCAAGCCGCATACTGGCTTGCATCGTAGTTATGACCGTTAATGCATGTTTTAAAGTTTGGCATAAGTTGTTAGTTTTGTAAGTGAAGAATTTATTTTGCTTTGATTATTTGAATATCCTGACCCATAGGTGTGTCATTAATGGACACCGTACATATTTTAACATTATACTTGCCTTTAGTGCAAGCAGAACACTTCTCTCTAAATATATTTTGTAGACTTTCATTTATTGCTTCGTTTTTGCTATTTGGCTTAATAGTTCCATCATTGGGATTATACTTCCAGATTGTTTCCCTTACCTCAGATTTATATTTAAATGAATAAAAATATTTAGTAGAGAAACTTATCTTTCTGGTTTCATAGGAATCTAATGTATCATAAATTTGGTTTAGCGCTTCAACGAAATCTGTTTTACTGAGATTT
This sequence comes from Chitinophagales bacterium, assembly GCA_038209595.1. Taxonomy (GTDB): domain Bacteria; phylum Bacteroidota; class Bacteroidia; order Chitinophagales; family Chitinophagaceae; genus Phnomibacter. The sequence goes on along the minus strand of JBBQXO010000244.1, from coordinate 2,589 downwards.
TCATAGCTCTTAAAATTGGTTTCGAACCAGTCCAAAAAGTTTGGTCTCAAGTTTTGGTTAGTATAGGTTCCTGTCAGTGTTTTATAAATTACTCTTTCAATGATGGGTTTTATCTTCAGCATAAAAGAATCCTTAAGCCAATTTTTTTGTGATCTGCCATTCTTAAAAAAAATAGTTTTTGTTGTATCAATTTTAATATTTCCGTATCCATTGCTATTAAAATTAAATTCAACATCAAAATCATCATTGGTAAAAGTGTAAATATTTTTGAAAATATGAATAAAAATAGTGTCTAGCTTTTCTTTAAACTCCTTTTGCAACGAAGCATCAGCTGTTCGGGTCGCCTCCTGTAGTTGCATTGAGGCCTCATTTTTTTCAATCTCCTTTTTTATATTTTCTTTATAGCCCATCATATCCCTTTTCAAATTTGCGACAGATCTAGCATACCTTGCCTCTATAGTATCCATATTTTGCTCTAGTATTACAGCCTCTAAATGACGATTAAGAACACTGTCTGGTACATATTGCAATCTAAATTGGGTTTGAATTCCACCTATTGCCTGAAATTGATATAGAGTTATAAATTGTTTTTTTGGATTATCTATTCCAAATAAAATCTGGTAAGGCTGGGTAGCATCATTAATAGGCCAAATACTCGGTTTATAATTACAAATGAGAAAATGTGAATTTTTTGACTTTAATTTTACACTTTCATTTTTTACAATTGTATTTTCCTTATCAAAAAATTGTATTGAGATAGAGTCTTCTTCTTTATAATACGTAAACTCCACCTCGTATATTTCCATTCCGTTAAACAATATTGTGTATTTTGTCTTATTGCCAACGGGGTTGGGATTACGTAAGAAGCAGATAGCATCAATTTTTCCATCCTTTATATCTAACATTTTCCCAGTGCAGATTAGTTGCGCATTCGTTTCTATAATGCACATTATGAATAAGGAAAACAACAATAAAACTTTTTTACATGTAATTATCATAAACAATTAACTTTAGGTTTGTCAGAATTTCGAATATAGACGACTTGGCACTTTCGATTTATACCGTTAATAGTAATATTCACATCATAGCTTGTATTTCCGTTATCCTCATAGCTTTTACCTTCGTCAACTTTAATAATTTCAATTTCGCTTATGTCATTATATTGAATGCCACAAAAAGTTTTTCTCTCTGCTAAATATTTTTCTAGATCATTCTTAACGTTGTGCTCATGAGTAATTGTTTGAGTAGGTCGATCATTTTTATCTGTGCCTTTATCTAAAGATTTTATTGTAGGTTCTTTATTTTCCATTGGAGGTAGTTCTTTTTTACCTTGAGAGGGTTTCTTAATAAATTCTTCCGTTTTTACTACTTTTATTGGGGGCGCATTAATCAATTCATTCATATCGGCTTCCCTACTCCCAATAAAAGAATCTCCCTTCAGTTTAGGGATTGTTGAGTCATTTGTTACTTGTATTGTTGATATTGATCTCGATGTTGTATCATCAATAGTTAATCTATCTTTGGGAACATCGGTTTTATGAGCAACAACGTAAATAATAGCCCCCAATATTAATAATGATAATAGCAACATCAAATAAACCCAATTATTACCTTTTTTCTTTTCTTCAATAAACTGTTGCGGTTTGGCCAGTTGTGGTACTGTTTTTTCCTGATTTGGTTGCTGCGGTTTAGGCTGTTCCAGTTGAGTTTGTTTTAACACAGTAACGGGCCGTACTTTTTCATCCTGCAACAGGTAAGCTTTGAACTCATTGCAGTTTTTAAATCTTTGTTCCGGCACTTTATTGGTCGCAATTTTTATTGCTTCCTGAATTTTAAGAGAAACATCGGGATAATATTTACTGGTAGGGGGTAACGGTTCGTTTACAATTTTTGATTGCAGTTCAAATAAGTTGGTTATTTCAAGGTAAGGGCATTTGCCGGTTACCATTTCAAACAAGGTAACTCCCAATGAATATATATCACTCGATGTGGTATAACGCAGCCCTTTCACTTGTTCGGGGCTCATGTAAAATGGAGTACCCAATTGCGTGTTTGCATGAGTGGTTTTCAGTTTTGAGGAGTCGGTAAATTTGGCAATGCCAAAATCCATAATCTTCACCATTTTTCCATCCCGGCTTAGCATAATATTGCCGGGCTTTATATCGCGGTGGTAAATATTATGGTCGTGGGCATATTGCACGGCATCTAAAACTTCACAAATAATATGAATAGCTTTCCTCGCAGACAAAGGGCCGGATATCTTTAAAATGTAATCATCAAGGGTATAACCTTCTATGTATTCTATAATCAAACAGGCCAAATCATCCTGTTCTATATAATCATATATTTTTACAATGTTTGCGTGTATTAATTTGATGAGAGCGTTTGCTTCATTTTTAAATCTGTTGCGGATGCTTTCGTTGGCAAACAGATTTTGATGCAATATTTTTATCGCCACTACCCTGTCAATACGATTATGCCTGGCAAAATATACATCACCCATTCCGCCTTCGCCGAGCTTGCGTTCAATGATGTAGTTATTTATGGTTTGCCGGGTCATATATCTATTAAAATGACGATTTGACTAAC
>JBBQXO010000243.1:0-5644 GCA_038209595.1 Chitinophagales bacterium | reverse complement strand
CGAACCAAAATTATCAAAAGAAGGTCCTGCGATGGGTAAATCTATTTTTTCGATATTGTATGCAAGACAAGGTGATGTATCTAATGCATACCGCCTTTTTAAGGAAAGCTATGTGCCTAATCAACAAGCTCCTTTTGGTGCGTTATCGGAAGTGGCGACTTCGAACTTTTCATATTTTGCGACTGGTGCGGGTGGAATGTTACAAAGTGTATTGTTTGGTTTTGGTGGCCTGGAATTTACCGATAATGGAATTATTCAAAAAAACCCTATTCTTCCAAAAGAATGGAAATCCTTAACAATTAAAGGTGTGGGGAAGGATAAAAAAACTTTCCGAATAGAAAACTAGCTTAGTCAACCGCTTCGAAAAAACGAAATGCCAACAATAGCTATAATTTATAAGGGTTTTGGTGCCTGACCCAAATAATAGAGTTTTACACAAAGTCCACCAAATCTTTTTGATTTAGCTTTATAAATGAAAAGATAAAACAAAATAAAAATGTTTTGGCTAAGTGCATAATCGAAAGGTCACCGCCTTTTAATCCCTTACTAACCATAGCCGCGAACATTGGCAAAAATATTATGAAAATTTTAATTTAAATAATATATTTAGATTTCATTTTCAGTAATGTGATGTTTGGACAAAACATTGGCACAGTAAAAGTACTTGTTTTATCACCAAAAACCATTGAGGTTTCAGAAGTCTATTTATCAGAATATAGTAAACATAAAGAAGAAGTATTATTAAATCGCCCCGATATAAAAAAAGATCGGGAAAAAGAAAAAGACGAACATATATGAATGTATAACAAAGCGTTAGACTATAAAAAAAGAATGGTTCAGAATAGTATGGGCTAGTACGATAAATAACAATTGACAACTATATTTATATGATTTTCAGAGCATATATTTAATATCGCCTTATTAGACCTTTTAAAATTAAAACCCGACTAATTTTAGTAACATGAATTTAATCAAATTCTGATTTAGCTGAATACCATAGAATATTGCAAAAAGATAAAAATATATTCAACGCGAATTTTCTCTTAATTAAAATATATAAGGAAAATAAGGTAATAAAGATACTTACCAAAACAGAATTATATGTATCGAAAATTAATGAAATTATCTATTCAAAAGAAAATATTGGAATAGCCAAAAGCGGATTAACTGATTATCCAATGTGTAGTAATGATAGTTGGGATTAAGCTTATGTAAATTCCGCTTATCCATGTATTATGGAGATAGTTGTTACGCTTAACAATAAATACAAGAATAATTGAGAAATGCCTGCCACCAACATTTAGTCGTACAACCAAAAAGCCAAAAAAAATTCAAAAGGACAAAAAAAACGTAAAATTCCCGAACCATTCGGGTCGGGGCTTTTGGCTATACGCTTTTCAGCGACACCGGACCTTAGGTAGTTTTGAAGAATTTAAAGGGTACCAACAGCTTGATTTCATTGGGTTTTATCGCAAATATGGTTAGATAATCAATCATCAGCAGTCCTTTCAGCCGGAAGGCAGTGGCTCAATCCTTTGGCAATAACAGTAGAAGTAGGCAGCCAACTAAATAGTATAGTATGAAAAGAATTACCATCCGGGATAATCAAAAATGCATATTTTAAAGTTGAAAAAATATTTCCAAAATGTGCTATGTGGAACTGAAATTTAAAAATGCGCACTAAGCTTTACTGCTAATCAATAGGTTAGAAAATGGGCGTTGGGAATGAGTTCCACATATTTACAAGATGTAAGCAACCCTGTTGGACACTCTCCGTTATTAAATAGGATAATAATAAAAAACAACGTTCATGAAATTATTTCAACAAAAAGTTTTACAAGACAATAGCCCTCCATGCAACAAATACTCTGTTTTTAATGTCAATCGAAAAATACATTTTATGAAACATTTATTTGCAATCATCATACTTTCGACTTTTAGCCATAAAGGGTTCTGCCAAATAGCCAAATACAGTTTGGAATTCGCACCGTTTCTTAGACACGATAAGCAAAGCTCCTTCTATAGTTGGGAAACAGTCACTAATGGAAAACATTACGTAAAACATAGTGGAACTTCATATGGACTAAACTTTAATGTAAGAAGAAAACTTACTGAATCAAGTTCAATAATTGTTGGCGTCGGTTTCTACAAACATAGAATTACGAATATTAACAGAACAAATGACAGTAATAGTGCTGATGACAGGCTAATAAAATTTCCAAGTCCACTCTTTATTCCTTTTTATACAAATAACTATTCGTACAATACTATTAGTGGTAACATTGCCTATCAATTGGAATTAAGTCTTCTAAAAAAGATACCCTTAATAATAGGTGCAAATGGCTCCGCTCTTTATACATTTTCACAGAGATACAATTTGACTTCCAATCCAGAGGGCAGCACTACTTTCAAAAAAAGAAACGAAGGTTTATTTGGTTTTCTTATTGGATTTGATTTGGGAACTGCATATAAGCATGAAAGATGGACTATAGAACCAAAGTTTAAAATCCCGTTATTGACATACTTAAAGACAGATTCAGTATTTCCAAATGAAAATGGAACAGATTTTCGTCGCCAATACTTTAGTGGAATAGGATTTGGCATCTCATTTATTTACGAAATAAAACCTATTAAATAATGAAACACATTATCTTAAAAATATGTATCGTACTATCTTACATATTCAGTTTTGCTCAAACATCAGCCCAAGTAAAAACAAAAATATTTCCAGAAGGCATTCCTAAGAAAAATGCGATAAACAATTACTCGTTTAATGAAATTACTGTAGCAGCTCCATCCAATTTTGAAACCCTGAAACAAAACGCAGCAGACCCTAAAAATTTATCAGAGTTTAAAAATAAATTTGCCGAAACAATAAATGTAAATTATGACATTATTAAGTTGTCAAAAGAATCTAAAGCCGATAAAGCTATCATTTACTTAATAAAATTTTCGGTTGAGAAAGCTTTGAACTTGTCTTTTCAATTTAGTGATTTTAAATTAAGCCCTAATGCAGTCCTAAGCATCTATACAAATTTTGAATTGACTGATAGTATCACCTCTAAGGAAAATAATCCAAATGACATATGGGCATCAAGAGTATATCAGGGAAATGAACTTTACTTTAGACTTTCGATTCCTAATGATGAAATTTCAGACATAAAATTGAAAATCAAATCAATCTCTTTAGGGTATCGTCAAATAGGTGGAGGCTTTTTTGGCAACCCTGGAAATTCAGGGAATTGCAATATAAATGTTGTTTGCCCACCTGGAGCGGGATGGGAAAATGAACGAAACTCCGTTGCTCTGATTGTTTCAGGTGGTAACGAAATCTGTACCGAAAGTTTAGTTATGAATACTTGTGGTACAAATAGGCCATATTTGTTAACAGCAAATCATTGCTTAAACTCAAATGTTGCAAATTGGGTGTTTCAATTTCAAACTTGGAGTACCGATTGTGCAACAAACATTGGCTGGAGAGAAGATGTACAGTTTAATGGATGTCAGCTAAGGGCAAATAATGCCGCAACAGATTTTGCACTTGTAGAGTTAAATCAAATCCCTGCGCCTAATTCTGGAATCACATATTCGGGATGGTCACGTACAGGAAATCCACCTGCAATGACCACTTCAATTCATCATCCGTCGGGAGATTTAATGAAAATTAGTCATGATTTTCAACCACCTATTTCCGTATCATGGTTTAATGGCCCAAACAATCACTGGAGAGCGACATTTGACCAAGGAATCGTTCAACATGGTTCATCTGGTTCTGGATTATTTGATGAAAACCACCGATTAGTTGGGTAACTACATGGAAATCAATTCAATAATTGTGCTATTGGAGACAATAACTGCTTCTGTAACATTCAGCTCCCTTCTATCGGGGAATATGGAAGATTCGATGTATCATGGACAGGAGGTGGGACTAACGCAACAAGATTAAGTAACTGGCTTGACCCGGCAAATAGTAATCAACTAACAACTAATACAACAAATATTGCAAATTTGCTGCCTGCACCATCAGTAAATGTAAACAGTTTGAACATCTCGGGCCCTCAATTAATTTGTAATTCGTCCGATTATTCAATTACAAATTTACCGACAGGAGCGGCTGTTACTTGGTCAATTCCTGCGAGTGCAGGCCCGGTATTGCAGTTATCTCCAAACACCCCTGCCCCTAATCAACTAAGGATTACTAACCAAAAATGGTATTCTGTTACTACAACTCTAACAGCTATCATTTCAAACCTTGGATGCGGCATACCAAACCAAATAAGAGTTTTGACTATTGCTAATGATAATTCAACCACAGCATCAGTACCACATGCATATTTTCAAGAGGCTTGTAGTTTTTACAATGTTTGGCATCCTAGTCAAAGCGGTACAATCTTTAGTAATTCATCGCCAGTATTTATTCATCAAGGCTGTATGGTTTACGTTAATTTAGGCAATATGACTGGTAGAACAGTCACATCAGGTTCAGGTGGTACGCCTTTATTTTGGTCGGTTGGCTCAACGAGCTACTATCAAAATACATTATACTTTCAGTTACCCTTAGGTTCTGGAAGTATTCCTTTTACCTTTAATATTAATGGAAATGGGGCCTGTTTCCAAAGAACACTTTTATTTTTCTCATATACCGGAAATGCCCGGTATGCATTTGCTGCAACTCCAAACCCAACTAAAGATCAGCTAATAGTAACCGCAAAAGAAGATGAGAAATATTTAACTGAAAATAAACTAAGCTCTACAAAAGAAAAGTTACAATTCATTATGAATGTTTATGACGTAAATACAACCACATTACAAATGACACAACGCAGCGGTGTAGGTAATATGCAGCACAGCTTAAATGTGTCTAGACTAAAGACAGGTTATTACGTTTTACAAATTGTAAATGGCAAAGAAACGCAATCAATCAAATTTTTCAAACAGTAGCAACAATTGACAATTCCGATTTAGGCTGGTAGATTTTTCTATCAGCCTTTCTTGCGAACCCTAAAGGGCAGCTTACAACAACTAGGGGTTCATCGGGTCTGAAAGGCCAACGATGAACCCCTGGTTGTACTGAACCGGTAAAATTGTGGGGAGACTTACTATTATGGGATTTGCTTTTAGTAAGTGGTGCCTAAGGTGTGGGGTGGACTTAGTTGAGGTTTGGCTGTTTGCAGCGGCTTGATTGATTTTAATTTTAATGCTGCTTTGGATTTTGCCTTTTTCAGTGATTTTCAGGTCATTTTTGTTCAATTTTGCAAGGCTTGGGCATACCACTGCTACCCCGCTTGATGGCAGAAAAAAAAATTAAGCCAATGCCGCTAAAATGTCTGTACCTATTTGCAGCCAATTGTAGGGTGGAGGCTTACTTTTATAATGCAGCAATATTTCCATGCTGTCTTTTTTACAACAAGGACACTGCCTGGGATTATAAGGCTCCCGCTTAATTTTTGGTTTTAGGTAAGCAGGGCGCACTAAGGGTGGCAACTTTTTTTTGATGAGTTCAGCATGAGCTTGCTTGCGGCAACTGCTTAAAATTCCATAATGCCGTATGCGTACAAACCCTTTGGGAACTATATGCATAGCAAAGCGACGAATAAATTCCATGCCATTCAATTCCATGGTTTTTGTAACGGCACCATGCTTG
>JBBQXO010000242.1:0-5682 GCA_038209595.1 Chitinophagales bacterium | reverse complement strand
TTGCGATAAGTAACTTTCTTTTGAATCGGCAAGATGCAAAATACCGCTTTCAAAAAGGATGGGCAACGCCAACTCATGTACCGAAGTAGTAAGGTGTTTAAACTTTGCTAAAGATAAAGTAACCGGGGTATAATCCATAGCCCCCACCACATTTCGGGTAAAAGGCAGAATGGTATTTTGAGAAGCTGCATTTTCAGGGTAAGTATCTCTGAACAAGTAGCATTCCGCACCGCTTACTGCCTCTGTACTTAGCAGGTTAGGATACGTTTTGCTCCAGCCCCTTGGCAAAGTACATCCATGAAAATTAACCATGATTTGATTGGCTGCCGCATCTTTTAAAATATCAATGTACTCCTGAATAATCTCTTGCTTATCGCTCTGGAAAAAATCAACCTTTATCCCTCTTATCCCATTAGCTTTTAAGAAGGCAAATGTTTCTTTTCTTTGTGCAGCCGTAAAAAGAGCATCTCTTGGTTGCTCTGTTACAGAATTATTAGGCCCGCCAGAATTATACCAGATCCACAATCCAATATTTTTCGATTTGGCATACTCAGCTAATAATTTTATGTCGCCTCCTTTCATGATATTCCAATTGGCATCTACCAGCGAATAAGGCCATTGCATGGCAACCGCAAAATCAATATAGGCTTTAAGGCTATCAAAATCTTTTGGGCTATCGGGTTGGCTCCACCAGCTCCAGGAGGCAATTCCTGGTTTTATCCACGAAACATCCTTTACAATTGAAGGAGGATTTAAGTTATTAATAATTTGTGATGCAACAAGGTTTTGTAAATCATCCGCAACTATTATACAGCGCCATGGAGTAACCGCCGGAAGTTGCATCACTGCATTATTACTGCCATACCCTTCTGCATCTGATTGTTCGGGCTGCCTTATTTGGTAGGCGTTCTGAGTAGGATCAAACTGTAAATGCGAAGCAAAATAATTTCCGTCAAGCGCTGCTTCACTCACTAACAACCAGTTGTTGTTTGCATTTGCCGTTAGCGGAAAACACCAACCCTCTTCTCCTTCAGACACTGCAGGATTGGTTCCATTTGTGTAATAATTTTCATATCCCGGTGTGTATTGAGTAGCCGAATCATAAAGTTGCACCCACACTTTGGCTGATGATGGCAACTTAAAGGAAGTAAATTCTTTATTTACAACAATGCTCTTCATTCCGTTTTCTTGCTTGGGTAGTTCATACCTGAATGCAAATCCATCATTAAATACCCTTACTACTATACTGTACAAAAAGCCTTTGCTGTTTTGTAAATTAATAGATGCTTCATTCGCACTATAAGCCACTTTACTGTTTTTCCCGGAAACTAACTCATATTCTTCTTTTATGATGGTAGGTGCCGAAACCGATTGTAGGGTTGACCCTATATAAAAATCACCGGCATTATCGGTATTAAATCCTATTTGAGAGGTGTCAATTATTAATTCATCCGATTTTTTTACCTGATAGCAAATTTTTTTATCATAAATACTTGTTGGATTGTTCACCTGAAACACATTGACAGAAATGTTTTTATCCGGTGAGTAAAACTTTACGGGAAAAGAATTTTGTTCGGCATTTGGATTTCCGCAACAAATAATTGCGAAAAAAACAGGAAGTAATTTATATGTCATTTAGAAATTTTTTATTTTTATGGTAATTTTTTATTACTATTGAACTACACTTGCTAATTTAATCTCAAAGGGGGGTTCTGTTTTTTTTAAGTGATCTTGCTGAGTGATACATGAGATGTTTGGTGCATTAAAATCACTGCGCACCACTACACTTTTAATTTTATAAAAATAATCCTGCCTGCTTCCATAACGCCGTTAAAAACGGAATTAACTCCGCCGCCATATTTTTATGCTCCGCCACATTGGGATGCCAATCGCTGCCATTCATTTGAAAAGGACTAAAGACAAAATAATGTATTGCCTTATCTTCCTTTTTAAAGGACTCTACCACAGCTTAGTATAGCTTTCCTGCATATTAAATTTTTCTCCACCACCCGATGGACCTGCAATGCACACAATAATGGAATGAGGATAATTTTTACGCACTCTTTTTAAAAAATTCAGGTATGCGGTCGTAAATTTTACAGAATCAACTGCCGCAGAAAAATCGTTGCCGCCTAAATCTATCACTACCATGATGGGTTGATGTGCAGCAAAATTCCAGCTCAGTTTTTTTGCATTAATTACTTCATCGTAAAAGTCGGGCATGGCAAATTTGGGATTGCCCCCGTAGCCCTGGTACATGCCAATACCCGAGCGGCAAATACCAATGTATTCTGCCTGCAAAGCCCTTGCTGTAATGGCTCCATAGCTTAAATAACTATTTTCAGTTTCGTAGGTAAAATACTCCTCTTTGCTGGCACCTTCGTTGCCATAACCGCAGGTGTAAGAGTCGCCAATAAACTCAATGGAACGCTTGTTGATAATTGGTTTAAACAAATTTGCTGTTGCATCCAATTGCAATCCAACAAAGTGATTATCGCCTCCATGCCATTCGGTACGGCGAATTATTTGCAGCGTGTGCTTTTTATTGGAAAGATTTTTTGCCAGCAAATAAATGCCAGATGGTTTATCTGTCTTTAATTTAAAAAGACTATCATCAATGATGATGTTAAAATAATTACGCAGGCTATCATCTTTCATTTCCATTTCAACAGATGTACCTGAGAATACCGTTTTAATGGCACTGCCGGAATACATAAAAGCAGGTTGTTTTACATCAGAAAAATCAAATCTTCCGATGTATGCAAATTTATTATCCGTTGCACTTATAAACTTTTTTGCACCTGTTTGTGCAGTTAAGCACTGGGTTAAGAAAAGGGTAATCCCCAAAAATAAAAACTTCATATTTTAATGTTTGCAATCGATTATAAAATGTATTGACTCAATTAATTAGAATTCAGTTTACTTTTTTTATAATAAACAAAAACTAAGCACAAATAATAATTTATCCAAAGTAAATATTTAATCTAAATAAAGCATCTTAAAGCTATAAAGTCCATCAACCAAAACGGCTGATGGACTGCTTAAATATTAATTACTTATTTACAAATTTACAATGCATCTCCACCAGCCTGTAAGGTAACAATACTTTTTGCCGGCATATCAAAATAACCTGCGGCACTCAAGGTTACATCACCAATTAAAACACAATTATCTGATGCTGCTGTTGTTCTGTACATTTTATATGCGGTTGGCAAACCACTACCCTGTATGTTGATTGATCTTGCTTCACCTGAATTAATGATAACAATCGTATGCGTACCCTTGGCAGTATTTTCATACGCTGTTACAAAAACTTCTACATTGTCTGCGGCAGTTTTTACCCTTACAGCACCCGGACGAATGTACCGGTAAAACTGCTTGGATGCAGCATATTTTTTACCGGTGATGGTTCCCTTCATCAATTCATATTCGCTAATATTACCGGTGGCACCACCGCTCCCCTGCCACCAAACCCAGGCACTCATGTTTCCAAAAAATAATCCGGAGTGCATATCCATTGCTAAACTTAAAGCGCCAGGTTTGCCTGCACTGGCTTCCCATGTGTCATTGTATCCGGAGGTTTCCGTCATCCATGCGGGCTTGTTCATTGGGGTGGTAAATTGTGCTGAATGATTGGTCCACATTTTAGCCAATTCCGATCCGGAAGAAGCAGCAACGCCATCGGAGTAACCGTGCACAGCCAAAATATCAATATTTGAGGTAGTTGTTGCATCCTTCTTTATACCTGCATGATAAAAATACGGCCAGTTGATATCCTTACCCTCCATATCCAACATATGCTCTGCGCCAAATATTTTCACATTTGGATAAGCAGTTTTCACCTTAGGCACTACGCCGTTCACCATCTCATTATACCATGCTGAAGTATAAATGCAAGAGTTAAAAGACTGACTAAACATCAACTCATTTTGTAAACTCAGGGCATATAAATTAATTCCTGAATTTTTATATAGCAGGATATTTTCATTCAACCAGGCGGCGTATTCGGGATATTTATTAGGATTAAGTGTACCACCATTTTTAGTGGATACAGCACCAGGCCCACGGGTAGCAGCAGCATCACCAGCCCAGGTCATAGTTGCCAGCCATTTTAAATCGGCAGGTGGACTCCAAACCGTAGCTATAAACTTTAGGTTTACATTGTACTTATCCGCTTTAGCTTTTAAGCCTTCAACAACTGGCTTTTGCTTATTCCAGTCGGCATCTTGCATAACTCCTGGGGTTGATGGAGGGTACATTTCATTGCGCCAAATGGTTATACCCAAATCGCTTATTACTTTTTCGCCCCATGCATCGTTCCATAAACCACCGGCACCTGCCCACCAAACATCGGCGGCACCAAAAAAGCCAAATCCATCGATGGTTTGATATTTCACCGCTTTATCTACCGTAATATTTACTTTAGGAAGTACAACGGCAGGTGGTGGCGGCGGAGGAGGTGGCGGAGGTGTAGTTCCCCCTCCGGTTTTCTTACTGCAAGACAATATAAAAAACGCCATCAACAGGATGTTGCAAGTGATTTTAATCATTTTCATAAATTGTTTTTTTTAAAGTATTGATTGTAATTATAAAAAGTTTTTTAACATTATTGTAGGGTGCATTTTAAATCTTATAGCTATCTGATGTCGCTCCTGATTTCGGTCGGTGGGGACAACGACCGAGGCTCGGAAGCAGTGTACACTTTTTTTAAAAGGAATGTTTATAGGTTATAAAACATTTGCTTATTTCGCAGCCCGTTTGACCTCACCCCCAACCCACTCTCCTAAGGAGAGGGGAGCTTGACTCTGAAAACTCAAAACTGTATTCGATTAGCCATCAGTTAACTAACAATGTTTTGTATATAATTCATACTGCTCTAAGCGAAACAAAGCAGCATGAACTTTTTTTAAAGGAATGTTTATAGGTTATAAAACATTTGCTTATTTCCCAACCCGTTTGATCCCACCCCCAACCTTTCTCTCCCGAAACAATCGGGAGCGGCGATAAAGGAGAGGGGAGCTTGCCTCTGAAAAATCAAAATTGTATCCGATTGGCTACCAGTCGGCTAACAATAGTGTGTACCTAATTCAATAGCTGTCTGACTACCCTGGCTGGTATCCTCACCGCCTTCAGTTATCGAATTTAAAACGCACCATTCTATTAATTCTGTTAATACAAAAATTCTACCAGCGCTTGTATTTAATTGTAACGCACCAATATTTTTTGTACCCCTGTATTCAATGCCGTAAAATCTGCATACAAAGACTGTTCTCTTTTATTGACAACAAAAGCTACTGGCTTATTATTTACCCTAACCTCAATGGCATTACTGCTGCTATCGGGCAACAGAATATGATATTGCATTTCAACGCCACTACCGGTGCCCGCTAATTCAATTTGTTTGCGTTTGGCATCATGTATATATTGATAGGCCACATAGCCATTGTAGCCATTAAAGCAAATGCTGGTATTCACCGTATCAGATGTTGTTTGTATCCACCTTGGTGCAATCACAGGCATTTGAAAACCGGTTGATTGAGGTGCATTGCGAACGCCAGCAAGGCCTTCCACCATTGCCGCCATAGCTGTTGCCGCAGCCCATCTGTCTGGCCCGCCGTAAGAAGGCATTTTGACCGGTAAAAAATGTTTTTGATTGGATAATGTAACGGCGAATACAGTATA
>JBBQXO010000241.1:0-5743 GCA_038209595.1 Chitinophagales bacterium | reverse complement strand
TTGTTTGTGGTTTATTGTTTTTTGTTTGGTTGCTCCCGCCTCATGCGGGATGGTTTGGTTGCTCCCGCCCAATGTGGGATTGTTGAGATTTCTTCCCTGGGATTTGGAAATTTGGTGTCGTCACTCCGAGGAACGAGGAGTTTCGCTTCGCTCAACGTCATGGCTTGTCAGCGTTTTCTTTTGTTTATGGTTTGGTTGCTCCCGCCTCATGCGGGATGGTTTTTTTTGTTTGGTTACTCCCGCCCAATGCGGGATGGTTTTCCTTTTGTTTGTGGTTAGTTTGAGTTTGGTAATTTAGAGTTTGTTAAATGGAATTTGGTTTTCATTGCCCCTTGCTCATTGCCCATTGCCAATTGCCCATTGCTTATTGCTTATTGCTCATTGCCCATTGCCTATTGCCCATTGCTTATTGCCTATTGCCCATTGCTTATTACCCATTGCTCATTGCCTATTAATTAAGGTTTGGAATTTGAATTTGTATTCAATTAAACTACATCCCCTGCACATAATTTTTTTTAGTTCATAATAATACGGATATTGCCCGTGGGCTGATTGAAACCCCTAACAATATTCATGAAAAAATTTTTTGCAGGGTTCATATTTTGGATTTCAATTTTACCATGTGGTTTTACTCAGGGTATTTTAAATCAGGAAGCTTACCGGTTTGAAACAACCGAATTTCCTAGAGCAGCATCATTGGGTCAGGATGTTGGCATGTTTGTAGAGGATTGCTTTGGACAGGTTTGGTCTTCGAACAGCGCTCATTTGCTTAAATTGGGCTTGCCTTTTGGAGAAATATTTGCCACAAGTGGTAAGGGCGTGTTAAAGGGAACCATCGTAAAATTATTTACCGATAAACAAAAGCATTTATGGATCAGTACAAGCAGTGGTTTGTTTTATTTAAATCCCTATACCCAAAAAATATACCATCACCGTATCTTAATTGACAGCGTATCATTACGTTCGATTGCGGTGGACCATTGCGGTGATTATATTTTTGCAATTCAGAACAGGAACCGGCTTATCCGGTACCATCCTGCCACCAAAAGGGTTACGCTGATAAAACTACCTGCTAATTTCCAATACATCTCTTGTATCAGCAAGGCCCAGAATGGAAAAACCTATTTGGTGGAACAGCATGGACTGTTTGAAATCAGAGACAGCGGCTCTTTGAAATTTGTGGCTCCCTTGCCTTCAGAAGGTATTCCTTATAACGTGGCAGCAGTTAATGACAAAGATGTATATATCAGCTATATCGATGGCAAACTGCTTCATATTAATGCCATGGAACATACATCAAGGCTACTCCGGGTTGAAGATACACTCATTAACAACGGCAAAACCTTGACTATGGTACAGTTAGGAGTAAAGACCTTGCTGGCACAAGGCACCAATCGCGGCATCCGTTGGGTAGATCCAGAAAATGAAACCCAATATCATTGGGGACTCAACACCTTTCAAAAGGGTATTACCCTATCAGGGTCTGTTGGATCGGTTTTACAAGACAGAGGAGGAAGAATTTGGATAGGTCAGCAAGAGCGAACCTTGTCTGTTCCGGCATTTACGACCCCACAAAAAATATATTTTGAATCTGATGATATCGTGCAGAATTTTGAATCCGGTTATGAAGAGGGGCCAATTGCCATATCGTATGATTCCCAAAAAAAATCCTTTGTATATGGCATTGGCGACACCGTAATGACACGGCAGACTGCTACCGGAGAGGTTGTGGGGAAAACAGGACTAAAAAAAGATGCCCGCATACAGGGGCTTGCCCTTTTATCAAATGGCGGTTGGATAGTTGCTACCACCAAAGGTATCTGGAAAATACAAAATGATATTCCAGAACTCTTTCATGATAGTTTGGCCAATGTAGACGGCATCCGGTTATTGGTAAAACAAGACACCGTTTTTGTAGGAACAAGTAATGCCGGTTTGTACATATTAACCGAACAAGGAAAACTGATTGCCCATTATTCAAAAGCCAGCGGCATGCCGGGTAATTATGTAGCAGCCATGTGCTTAGATCGAAAAGGTTCCTTTTGGTTTACCAATGGTCGTAGTGGTCTTTTTACACTTAGCAATGGCAAGCCCGTCGCCAAAAAATATGATGAAGGTGAATTGCGTTTAACACTTGTATATGACCTGCAACCAGATAAAGAAAATAATAATTTGTGGATTGCCGGAGAAGGTGGGTTCTTATCTTATAACATAACAACTGGAACCACTACAAATATTACCTCTACGGTGCCCAATGGCATTGAGTTTGGGATATGGAGAATTTATCCAAAAAAAGATGGGAAACTATTTTTAGCCAGCAATGGCAGTAAACTTTTTGAATGGTGGCCCGAAAAAAAACAAGCTATCCCCATTGATTTTGAAAAAGGCTGGTGGGGCGAAAACTTATTGGGAACAAGCAGCCTTACACAGGATGGAGAAGGGAATTGGTGGGGTTGTTTTAGAACCGGTATTTCACAACTATCCGCATCCAGTTACTTTACACCTGGCAAAGTGCCGGAGCCTCAATTAAGAAGTATATTCATTCAATACAATAACTGGCAGGCGCACCCGGCCTTATACCAGAACGAAGCTTTACAGATAAAATATTTTCAAAACCCCATCAGCATTGTTTGCAGCAGCAACAGTTCGGAAAAAACGCAGTTTAAACTGGAGGGCTATGATGATGGCTGGAACACCGGAGAAAAGGGTACCTACACCAACCTGAACAGTGGCAACTATGTTTACAGGATACGGGCCGTAGATGAAGCGGGTAATTATTCGGAAGAACAGGTAATGAAACTAAAAGTACTGCCTCCCTGGTGGAAAACCTGGTGGTTCCGTTTGGCAGCCGGTTTATTGCTGGCAGGAGGTATATACTTTTTTATAAACAGAAGGATCGCAGCAGCAGAAAAAGAAAATGCCTACAAACTAAACCTTGCGCAAAGCGAACTGAAAGCCATCCGCAGCCAGATGAATCCCCATTTCATTTTCAATTGCATGACCGCCATTGATGGACTTATCGCATGCAACGAAAAAGAGAAAGCAAGCAATTATCTTGGTAAATTCTCAAAACTTATGCGGCAGGTTTTGCAATTAAGCAACGAACAGTTTATTGTTTTATCAGAAGACTTACGGACCCTCGAACTTTATTTGCAATTAGAACAATTTCATTTGGGGGAGGCATTTACCTTTACCATCAAGGCCGACGAAAGCCTGAAAGAAGGTCTGGAAGTGCCGCCATTGTTGTTGCAGCCTTTTGCAGAAAATGCCATCATTCATGGATTGAAACCCTCGCTGAAAGCGGATAAAAAACTGGATATTTATATTTATAAAAAAGAGAATACCATTTTTATGGAGATTACTGATAATGGAATCGGGCGGCAGGAAGCAGGATTGCGTAATAAAAAACATACCCATCATACCAGCATGGGCACTACCCTTTCCAAAGAAAGACTCGAGCTGATGGAACAAACCTTAAACCTCAAAACAGATATTCAGTATATAGATCTTACTGATGATACAGGTGTGGCCAACGGCACCCGGGTTGTCATTACACTGAAACAAAAACAGGATAGAGTATGATGGAAGCTATTATAATAGATGATGAACAATACTGTATTGATTCACTACAGGAGAAACTGAAAAAATATACCGATGTGCTGCGTATTGTGGCTACAGAAAAGAATCCTTTGAAAATGCTCTCCGTCATAGAAGAAAACAAAGCAGATATTGTTTTTTTAGACATTAATCTTGGTCCGTTTTCAGCTTTTGATCTGATAGAAAAAATTAACTCCCCTTTGCCCAAAATTGTTTTTACTACGGCCTACGATCAGTTTGCAGTAAAGGCTTTTAAATTTAATGCCATAGACTATCTGCTGAAACCTGTGGATGCTGAGGAACTGGAACAAACCATTGAAAAAATTAAGCAATTGGAGCGGCCATGGCCGGCGGTGGAACAATTAAAGGAAACCATTCATCAACTAAAAGATACCCCTTCAAAATTTACGAAAATCGCACTCCCCACGCTGCATGGATTTGAATTGGTTGAACTGGAAAAGCTTGTGCGGATGGAAGCAGCAAGTAACTACACGCATTTTTTTATGGAGGATGGGAAAAAAATAACCATCAGCAAAACCCTGAAAGAATATGAGTCCTTACTGGAACCGGAAGGCTTTGTACGGATTCACCAAAGCCATCTTATCAACCTGCACTTCATTAAGTCATTTATCAAAGGCAAGCAGCCACAAGTAATTTTGCAGGATGGCACCCAACTTGATGTAAGCTCTACCCGAAAAGACTATTTTTTAGACAAGTTCAAAAAGAATTTTAGACTATAACTTATCTGGCAAGTTGTCCAAAACTTTTCCCTCTGAACAGGTTTTGCTATTAAAACAGACCTTCATTAACTATCACTTATTGAAGTTGAGCCCTCCATAAAGCGGCACCCCAACGGGATTTATGGTTCCGTGTCTCATTTGTTTTTCTACCAATATGTCATCCCTGCTGGATTGAAAATGGGAACATTGTATTCTTGAATCCTTCCCCGGTAAATTTTCCTGAATTTCAACCTTTAAATCCCCTTTTCAGGGGGATTGCCTTACCTGTGACCAATGGTAATTTTGAAGGATAAAATATACCATTATGAACACGCTCCATCCCCAATATTTTCTTCTCAGATTTCTTGCTGTTTTTGCCCTGTTTACAGGCATTTCAGATGTTTCGCAGGGGTCAGTTATTGAAAAAACCGGGGGATAAAGCCAAAAGTGCCGCCAATAAAATGCTGGGTGAAAAGGAAGAAGCCAAACCTGATGAAAAAAAGGAAACCCCCACAGAACCGGCAAAGGAAAAGAAATCAAATATGGACCTCTATGGCAGTTACGATTTTGTACCGGGCGATTCCATTCTTTTTAGCGATGACCTTGAAAATGAGGAAGCCAACGAAATTCCTTCGGGTTGGTTATTGGTAAATGGCCGGGCGGAAATTATACCGAAAGAGGGAGAAAACCTGATATCGGCAAGAGGGGAACAAGTGTACGGCCTAGAATGAAGGAACGGTCCTATCTTCCGAAAAGATTTACCATTGAATTTGATATAAAGTACACAAGTTACGCCTGTCAATACGGACAAAATCTTTCCCTTACACTTGCTAATCCTTCACTTGACAGCAATCAGGAAGCAGGTGCTTTTGGCACCCAAATATTGTTAATTTAGGCAAATGGAAATGCCGCTTTCCGGTACGCTATGATAGGATTCTATGTGTGCATTTTGCTCAGGTGTTGCAGGCTTGGTAAACTCCTGCTCTATTTCAACAGAAAAAAATAGTCTCTTACTAAAGTACTTTCATATTGAGAACCGTTATCGCACCTTACATATACTTTTTGTGGACACCTATAGATTTGGATTATATATTCAAAAAAGACTTTTACATCTTTCTTTTTTATACTTTCCTGGAATAAATGCCCAAGAACCCATCGGCTGTACACATCAATAATATTAAGCAAAGGAACCATTTTAGCGGTGTTGTGAATATACATAAACTTGATATCAACTCCCAGTAAGAGAACGCTGTAGTTGGCTCTGGCACTAGCTTTGTCACATATTCCTTTGTACCCACTCTTTGCGTCTTTGACTGATATAATAACTTATGTACTTGCATCAACCTAAATACCTTCTTATGGTTAATATGATATCCTGATTCATCTTGTAAAAAATAGGTGACTTTTAAATAACCATAGTCAACAAA
>JBBQXO010000240.1:0-5751 GCA_038209595.1 Chitinophagales bacterium | reverse complement strand
TTCACCTATGAAATCAATTGTAGCAATTAATCTTATTTTGTTTCCCTTAATATTAAATACAAAATTATTTGGCTTGACAAAATCTACGCTTCTAAAGGTCTCTTTTACATGATGAATATTCTTCCAATCTGCTTCAACACCTACTATTCTCAACCATCTTAAAAGGGGGTTCGCAGTTTCAGGGTGTATTCTGGAAAACTCAGTGAGTTTAGACCGACCGATAATTTTCATAATAACTGAATT
Organism: Chitinophagales bacterium; assembly: GCA_038209595.1. Lineage (GTDB taxonomy): Bacteria > Bacteroidota > Bacteroidia > Chitinophagales > Chitinophagaceae > Phnomibacter. The sequence continues at coordinate 5,508 of JBBQXO010000240.1, read as the reverse complement.
TAAAACATACATTCATTTCCAGAGTAGTTTTACTTTTTTCATTGATTTTAAATTATTACCAACAGCCATAATGAAACAAAGATAGGGACATTAATAATAAAAAAATCATTATCTGGTATTTTTTTACACAAAATGGAATTTTTTTACAACAAAATGCCCTTTTAGAGGCCATCTGTTACTTTTCCAATGCTATATAATACCCCAATCATGAGTTGGCATTTAAACTTGGATTTGCAGTCATCATTTTTAATTTAGGAATAATTACTTAAACAATATCTTTAAAGGCATGTTGATAAATAATTGGTCTGTAGTCGGTTAACAACTATGCAGAAAAAATAACAACCCAGAGTACTGTTGAAAATTTTAATTTTCTTAAACTAACCAAGAATGAAAAATAAAGGAACGTGGAAATAATAGCAATATCCAAAATAACTTTTACGGTAACCCCAAAACTACTATTCCAAAAAATGTTGCCTGCCGCTTATTTTTGTAACACTATTTCATCATACCCAATGTTATCATACACTATATGTTGCAACGTAAAATTTAAAGAGAAAAAACCAAATAGAAAAATAATGATAAAAACTGCATTTAATGTAACGTTCCGCTTTTGTAGCATTAGTATTGTATTTTAACACCTACCTAAGAATTTTACCTTCTACTTGAAAAACCAAATTAAAAGGCACGCCAATATGTTCTTTGGGGTTATAAAGTATTTCCCTAAAATCACCATCAGCCAAATCATAAATCCTAATTCCATTAGCAAATTCCTGATGCCAAGCTCCGGCAAAATCTATACCACTATAGCAGGTGATAGCAGATTCAAACCTTTTTGTCACCTGAATTCCAAAATCAGGGCAATTCTTACACAGGCCATCTTTATAGGTCAGCCATTGTATTCCAATAAAAAAAACAGAATCAACACTATAGGGTAATTTTCATTTTAAATCAACGGTAACTACCCCTTTGACAAAAGAACTTTCTTCAACAATAATTGGTTGATTCAGCATTTGGCTGCCAGGCAATCCATTGGGCAATACTTCATATACATTTAATTTTATATACTTAGGTACAAAAATCTTCTGTTTAAATTATATTTGTGTGAGTTCATACCTTTTTGTCCCATTCGGCAAAGTTACTTTTGATACAACTTGAGAAGGAAAATTTTCAGAACCATAGTTTATAGATCTGTCAGTTTTATTTTTAAAGGTTCCTGTTGTCCACTTTTCGGTGAAAGGCACTATTTCTATGTTTTCAAGGGTATCAACCTTTTGATTTAGTTCTATTATAACGTCATTGGATTCTTTTATAATTTTAATTAACTTGTCCTTATACCCGACCCTTATAATTATTAGAGAATCGTTGGCTTCAATACCAATTTTTGTAAATCCATATTCATCACAATCCCTATATTCTTTGGAATTTTTATTAAATATGGATGAGAAAGGAAAAGGTAATCTGGAAACTGAATCTATAACTAAAATATTTGCATGAACTCTCTGGCCAAATGCAGAAAAGTCAATATTTCCAAAAATGATTAGTAAAAAAAATTCTTATCATATTAAAATAGCAAGAAGGATGCATTGCTATTTGCAATTCATCCTTCATTTTAAAGTTTTTTTGAATTACCGTTAACATTCATGAAGATGGCAATTATATTCACTACCTACCTTGAACCAAAACATATATTTTTGATTGCATTCATAATAAGTATCTACATCTGACACACCTACTTCATCATGCTTTACCTTTCCAGTACCCCAGAACCTTCCACCTTCCAGTATTTCCAATTGCTTTTAATTCAATTTTTTCATAATTAAAAGTTACACCCCTCTTTTTCGCTGTGGAGTATCTATTTTTCATTCAGCCTTTTGCCTAAAATCCCGTGGCAAAAAACGGGGTTTCCAGTTTTGCACCGCTGGCCATGCTGTTACCGGGCTGTGTGTTTAACTAAGCCCCCAATGCCTTTTACTTACACTAAGGTACTATCCTTTAATTTTCAAAAGCAATTGGCGACAGTAATCAAATGCCATTTTTGCATACCTTCCTGTTTTGCTGTCTTACCAATTCTTAAACCTATTGTTAATGTCCTAAATTGTTCTTAAAAAAAATACAAATTCCTTAGTATTAATAGTTTGGGAAAAACCAGTAAAGAAAATAAATATAGAAATAAAAATCAGATAAAATGGATTAGACATTTTTTTGTTTTGAAAGATTATGTGATACCCAGTCTGTAGTGGTGCCATCTCCATATATTTGAAATCCTATTATTGTTAAATTTTCATGTTTTTTACATCTTCTTGTTTCTAAACAGTTTCCTTGCCCTTTGTCCTTTTCTGGGAATCCGATTCAAAATATTCCTTAACAATATCTACTAAAGTTAAGGTGGAAATTTTAATTAGAATGAAAAACAGAGTGCTAAATACCAATTAGCTTTTAAAGAAAACTCAAGCAATTGATTTCTACCCTTCTTCTGGTTTTAACCCAAGAGCCTGCCTCAGCAATACTTCAAAATTAGGGTTATCGGGCATGGGTAATTGGGCATTTACAAAGCGACCCTGCGGATCAATGAGCATAAAACGGGGTATGGCATCTATGCCATACAGGCTATCCATTTTACGCATATCATTTGCACGCCATTGCAATATCTGCGAAGTATTTGAGGCTATATAGCTGTTCCAGGCGTTCCTGTTTTCATCTATACTTAATGCCAGAAATTTTATCGGGTACTCTTTGTATTTTTCTGCCATCTTCTCAAAAAGCGGCGATTGCTTTTTACAAGGGCCGCACCAGGTAGCCCATACATCTATGGCCACATAACTCCCCTTCAGGCTTGCCAAAGAAACATCCATATTATAAAGGGTATGTGCCCTAAAAACAGGAGCCTGTTGCCCCATGCGCACACGGTTTAGCAATTCATTTTTCCGCTGTAGTGAAGCAATGAAACGATCGTCCTGCATATTAGCAGCATCGAGTAAAATTTCCGACCTTGTAGTGCTGTCCCTTGCAAAATCGAGCCGGCTTACAGACAGATCGTACAACAACCGGTCCCTTGTTTTTCCAGGCTCTTGACTTAGTAGTACAGCAAGGTAAGCGCTATCCTTATTAAACTCAGCCGGCAGTTCTTTCACAACCCATTTCCTCAAAAATTCATGGTATTCAGGCCAACCAACCAAGGATGAATCGAAATCGCTCACCTTTGCCAAAATAGGTTTCAGCATAGAGATTGCATTTGCTGTAACCGTATCCTTTAAAGCAAGGTTCCTTTTTTCCGGATAATCAAAATAACCCATTCGCAGATATTTTACTGCAATCAGTTTTTCCTGTAGCGTACGCATGGTACTGCTCAATCCAAAACCATCTGCCGTTCTGAATTTTTTAATATTGCCTTCCTCTTCCTTCCATTCTTCCAACAGTTCTTTATAAAAAAATGCAGGTGTCGGCAGCATTTGAGGGTCGAAAAGATAGTAGCTCAATCTGCTCGACGAACTGCCGCTATTCCTAAGGTATTGGTTGGTAGCAATAGCGGTACCCATCACTTTAATTTTCTGCAAACCGGGCTTTTTACCCTGCCGCCATTGCAAAAAAATACTATCGCCTTTGCCGGCGTAAACCACTGTGCGAAAATTGAAACTAGTGCTCACCAAAACCTGTTCTACACTCCCCATTAAAGGAATTTCGGCATGGAAGCTGCCATCGGGTAGAACAGGAACCGTTTGAATTTTAAAATAAAGTGGCACGGTAAATATTTCTACACTGTCAGGTAATTCCTTTGCTTCAATTTTTCCGGCAATTACAGTACGATCTCCAAGTAATGCCAGCTTACCCGGACGCTGAATAAGCCAGCTAACAATACCCAGCAACACAATGGCTATAAAGCTTATAGCCCACAGCTTAGTAAACCGAAAAGATTGGCGCAGGTATCCACGAAAAAGGTATAAAGTAAAAGCCAGCGGTGCCAAAAGAACCCAAAGCAAACCCTGCCATTCTGATGGCAAAAGCATCGCCCCAATTTCGCTTCCGTTCGGATACTTGGAGGTATAACCGGTTACCGAATAAGGCCAAAGGCTTGCAATCGTTTCGTTGCCGGCACCAATAATACTCGTAATGATGAGCGCTAAAAGGCCTATTGCAATGGGCCAAACCGTACTCCTGATGAGGATAGAAATACCTAACTGAATGGTGATTAACCCAAAGCCGGCTATCCATAACCTTGCTCCTACTGCAAGCAGGTGTTTTACAGGAATACCGAAATTGGCGGCATCATGAATTTCATGCAAGGGCAAAGTAACTGCCGTAAACAGGGTGGTAGAAACCAGGTAAACCATAATAATGAGGGCAGAAAAAAGACATGCCATTATCCATTTTACAAGACATATAGAAAGCTTGCTTACCGGCTGTGTTTCTATAAGTTTCCAGGTATCGGTTTTATGTTCAATGGCTGCAATCCTTGCCACCAGTAAAATAAGCGCCATCGGAAAAAAGAAATAACCAAACACTGGCACGCTTTCATTAAATTCTTCTTCAAAAAAATTAAAAGGTAACCGGTCTTCTGCATTCCCAATATTGAAGGATGATTCAAAAAAAGAAGTAATCGTATTTAATACCGGAAAAACGGTACCCATTACAAAGGCAAGCAGCAAGATTCGACTTCCCTTCATTTTCAGTTTTTCAGCCTGCCAAGTCTGTCTGAATCCGTATAATAATCCGTTCATTGTTTATTATTTATTGTTTACTTGTAATTTCCATAAACCATTCTTCCAGGCCATCTTGCAGGCGAAGTTCAGAAACGGAAGCCCCTGCCTGAACCAATTGCCGGTTAATAGCGGCCGCTTCGCCCCTATTGTTTACGGTAAACTGAATTTTATCGGTTTGCACCAATTCAGCATTCGGATGGAAGCTCCTTATATTATCGAGCCAATGAACAGCCTCGTCCACCACGATGGTTAGTTTCTTTTCGGAAGCGGCCTGTGTTGCAAGTTGTTGGATCGTTCCTTCAAACCGTACAGAACCCATGTGAATGATGGCGATATGCGAACACATTTTCTCTATTTCCTGCAGCAAGTGACTAGCTATAAATATGGTAACGCCTTGTTCCCGGTTCAGTTCTTTCATCAGTTCGCGCATTTCTATCATGCCCGAGGGATCAAGACCATTTACCGGTTCGTCGAGCATGAGCAACTCCGGCCCCGAGAGTAAGGCCATAGCTATAGCAAGCCGCTGTTTCATTCCCAATGAATAGTGACTAGCCTTTTTATGGGCAGCTTTTTCAAGCTTTACCCATTCAAGCGCCGGCATAGCCCCTTTTTCAGAAATTCCCCTCAACCTTGCCACTACCCTCAGGTTATCAAGGCCGCTTAAATGCAGGTAAATGGAAGGCGTTTCAATAAGCGCCCCTACCCTATGAAAAAGTCCGGGTAACTGTGTGTTTAATGGTTGGCCGAAAAATTCGATATGGTTGCCCTGTTGAGGTAAAAGGCCTGTTAGCAGCCGCATCGTGGTTGTTTT
>JBBQXO010000239.1:0-5793 GCA_038209595.1 Chitinophagales bacterium | reverse complement strand
ACGTACATGTTGCATCGTTACCAGATTATTAGACATCTCCTTGCTGTTTATTGAACAGTAAAGAAATCTCTTACTTAGTAAATGAATTTGTACGCTCTTGCCAGGTGGCTCACTTACGCCGGAATGTCATGAAACCACCTGTGTTAGAGGTGGCTCAGTTTGTCCGGAATCCAAAGTTTTTATCCCTCAATCAGGGCTATTGGAAGAAAGTTTTGAGGTGGCTCAGTTTGCCCGGAATGGTGGCTCACTTTGGAGCGGAATATCCAATATGGCGGGGTGACGAATATATGCTCAACTTTTTGTTTGCTAATCAGCTTCAGTTCCAGCCGACGAATAAAGCCAAGCAATAGAATAAACAATGAACATTTATATATAAATTTAGCATCGGTTACGGGCTGACGAATTTCAAATACCGCCACATCGCCAAGCCGTGTCCGTTGGCAGAAATAAATCGCAACATCTCAAACTTTGAAGGTATAAAATCAGGACATTAAGAAATTCTGAAACAATAATACTTCGACAGAATATGAAATAGCGAAATTAAATCTGTTAACGGGCAGAACAATCCGACACAGTGCCTTATCTGGAGGTAGGACTTATTTATTAAACCTTAATTATGAGAACAACAAAACAACTGGTTACCCTATTTTTAGTATCCTCTCTACTGTTTTATTTTTCATGTAAAAAGACTGACACAATTTTACTCAATGAAAACCTAATTACAAACTCCCCCATTGAAGAAAAGTTTTTTACTTCAAACAGAACTCTTGACCCAACTGAAAAATCATTAGTTGACTATCTTAAAAGAATAGATGCAAGAGACAAGTTTGTAGAAAAAACGGTTGCCAAAATCGGCTATCCTAGATGGGATAAGGCAATCACAAATGCAAAGAAAAAAGGAGGACTTAATGCACGGAATCTACAGGGTGATTCAATTCAAACATTTTACATTCCTTTTGTGAGAGACTCGCAAAACTTTGTGAATGCTTCTATGATTATTCAGACTTCGCAGACAGACACTTCTTTCACATATCGTTGCGATTGGCAATATGCCCAAATGGAAAACAACATCAATAGTGCAACAGATTCTGCGGAACATTTTGCTACTTTCTTCATGGTGCTGGACAAAGCCGTATTCGGCTACAATAAATTTAATATTGTAGATACTAATTTATTTAGAACTCAACATGGCCCTACTAAATATGTAAAGCTCGATTCCTCTGCGGGACCGAATGTAAATAACTTTTATGATTTAGTTGAATTTTGCCAAGATGTTGTAGTTTTTGTACAATATTGCCAGTTTCCTGATTCAGATCAATGTAGAAATGGTTGTGATTGGTGCTATCAATGTGTACAATCTAGTCACTACACTTACTGCTGGGAAGAGTATGTATGGATGGGCGGGGGCAGCACAGGCGGCGGAACGGGCGGGTCAGGTGGCGGTGGTGGAGGTGGTGGCTCAACTCCTCCAGATTGCGGTGTAGTACCTGTTGACCCCCTTGTGGCAGGACGAGTAGAGCCATGCGATGAAGAACCAGGATGGGAGCCAGAGCCTATAGAAGATGAACCTATAACAACAGTTTCAGTTCATAGTATAACAAACACAATAAACCCAAATTTTCCTTGTTTAAGAGCCGCATTTGATGATGTAACTGCCCCTCGCTTGATAAATTGCATTTACAATTTATACAACGAAACATTTGTTGGAACACATAAAGTTCATAATCTTGAAATACTTGGATATTCCGCTCCAAAGTGAGCCACCATTCCGGGCAAACTGAGCCACCTCAAAACTTTCTTCCAATAGCCCCATGTGAGGGATAAAATTATTGGATTTCGGACAAACTGAGCCACCTCTAACACAGATGGTTTCATGACATTCCGGCGTAAGTGAGCCACCTGGCAAGAGCGTACAAATTCATTTACTAAGTAAGAGATTTCTTTACTGTTCAATAAACAGCAAGGAGATGTCTAATAATCTGGTAACGATGCAACATGTACGTACAATCATCCAACTTTTACAACGAGGTTTTTCGGGCCGCAGAATATCCCGTGATCTGCAACTGTCACGCAATACAGTTAAGTTATATTCGGATCGGCTCAATGCCTGTGCCTTTAGTTTAGAAGCTTTGCAGCAAATGGATGATGCGGGTCTTGGTGCTATTGCGTATGCCGATGCAAAACAAATGCAGGCTGATTCACGTAAAGGAGATTTTAAATCCCGCATTCCTTATTTTCTTGCCGAACTAAAGCGCACTGGTGTTACTAAGTTGTTGCTTTGGGAAGAATATAAAAAAGCCAATGCTGACGGTTATGAGTACTCGCAATTTTGTGACCTCTTTGCACGGTATAGAAAAGTGAATGAAGCTTCCATGCATTTTAGCCACACCCCAGGAGATGTGATGATGGTTGATTTTGCCGGTGATAATTTAAGTTACGTAGATAAAGCAAGCGGAGAGCTTATCAGCTGCCCGGTATTTGTTGCAGTATTGCCTTATAGTGGCTACAGCTTTGCCGTAGCACTTCCTAACGCCACTCAGCCCAATGTGATAAAAGCCCTGAACTTATGCCTCGATTATTTTGGAGGCGCACCACAAGCTCTTAAGTGCGACAATATGAAAACTGCAGTGAGCAAAAGTAACCGCTATGAACCCATTTTTACCGATACTTTAATACAATGGTCGCTGCATAATAACACGAGCTTACTTGCTGCCAGGGTTCGCAAACCCAAAGACAAGGCATCAGTAGAAAATGAAGTAAAACTTGTGTACCAGCGTATCTATGCACCGCTGCGGGATAAAACATTTCTTAGTCTTGAAGAACTCAATGTTCATGTTGTTGAACAACTCAAAGAGCATCACCAGCGCTCGTTTCAAAAGAAAGATTATAGCCGCTATGACTGTTTTATTAAGAATGAAAAAATATTGCTTCAGCCACTGCCATCCGAAAAATATATTATCAAACATGTAGCAAAGGCCAAGGTGCAGAAAAACTATCACATCACCCTGGGAGAGAACTGGCACCATTACAGTGTACCCTTTAGTTTTATTGGCAAAACGGTTAATGCAATTTATGATACCGACACCGTAGAGATTTATTATGAACACAAACGTATTGCTTTGCACCGGCGCAATTACAAGCCACATGATTTTACTACCATTAAAGAACATATGCCCGAGAGCCATCAACGCTACTCAGAGCAAAAGGGATGGACGGCAGCGTACTTTTTGGAACAAGCCACAAAAGTTGGCCCATCTACTCAACTCTATATCCAGAAGGTATTAAAGGCACGCAGACATGTAGAACAAAATTACAATGCATGCCTTGGTATTCTCAGATTGGTAAAAGCATATACAGCCCTGCGGGTGGAAGCTGCCTGTAAAAGAGCATTAACAGGACAAACCTATAGTTACACTACCATCAATAATATCCTTATCAACAACCTCGATACCTTTGAACCGGAGCAGCTTTTTTTATTCAAAATGCCTGAGCATAATAATTTGCGGGGCCCGGAAGCATACAACTAACAACAGCTATTATTCACAAATAAAATAAACAAACATGAACACACAGAGTACCGTAGAAGTAATGCAGGATCTAAAATTATTTGGGATGTCTAAACTCTACCAGGCAGTGCTCGATCAGCCTGCACATCAGCAACCAGAGGCCCACACATTGATGGGCATGCTCACAGAAGCAGAAGCACAACACCGGCTGGCACAGCGAACACAGCTCTTTCTTCGGTTATCAAAACTTCGTTACAACACAATGCCCGAGCAGGTAAAAACAAATACTGACCGGGGCATTACCAAAGAACAATTACTACGGTTTTGCGATGGATCTTTTATTGACAAAGGAGAAAATATATTAATCACAGGATCTACAGGTTGCGGAAAAAGTTACCTGGCCTGTGCATTAGGGCGACAGGCCTGTATGTTGGGTTATCGAACCATTTACTTTGCAATGAACCGCTTTATTGAAGCCCTAGCTGCCGCCAGATTAGATGGCACCTACATCAGATGGCTAAATCAAATATCCAAAATGCCTTTGCTTATTCTGGACGATTTTGGTTTGCAACCTTTAGATCATCACATGAAACTTGCACTCCTGCAAATACTTGAAGACCGATATGCAAAAGGAGCAACCATTATTACTTCTCAATTACCGGTGAAAGCATGGTATGAATATATTAAAGAACCCACACTTGCAGATGCAATACTGGACAGATTGACAGCTCATGCACACCGGATAGAATTAAAAGGAGAATCTTTGAGAACGAAAAAAAACAGTTAGTTTTAAATCTTTAAAATACGCTCTTTACCAGGTGGCTCAGTTTGCCCGGAATGGTGGCTCACTTTCACCGGAATATGCAATACTATCAGGAAGTCCATTATTAGATGGTAATAATAATCCTGTTCCGGCTAAATCTAGAGTTAAGCCTAATGACAATAACACGTACCAAATAGCTTTAAATGAAGACATGGGTCAAGACTTTACCATAGAATATTGGAGTAGTGTCATTTTACATGAATTAGTACATGGTTTTATTCAAAAAAACTCATTGGACTTTACTCCGTCAAGTCAATTCCAAAATATTCATCAAATAATGTTAACTACTTGGGTTGGAGATATTAAAGAAGCATTACTAGATATATATCCTTCAATGAGTGAGCAAGATGCCCTTTGCCTTGCTATTAATGGTATGTCGGACATGTTAACTGGTGATGTGAATAACACATTTAAATATGAATTGACTCAATGGATGGAACAAAATTACAATGTAAATTCAACCATGCTTGGGCAGGTTGCAGATGCATACTCAAATGGTACTAAAGGAACACCTTGTAACTAATATATTATGAAAAAATTACTATTATTACACTTAGGCATTATTATATTTTTTAATGCGAGTACACAAAATGTAGAAATTAGAAAAGCCGAGGAAAGTTTTATTAATCTTTTGGGACAAAAATTATTTACTAAGTTAAACAATACAACTTTGTCAAATAACCCTTATAAAAAACTTTACTATTTCAGTTACCAAGTATTTGATGATGATTCTATCATTTGGTTTTCATATAACAATGAGGAAAAATTAATAGATAGTTTTGCGAAAAATGCTTTCTTAGAGGCCGTTGATTCGGTTAGAAAGAATGGTAAACTTTCTCTGCTAAGAAATAATACCAAAACATATATACCATTGTACATTTTTTACAAAACCCATTTTAAAGAACCTTATGACGATATGGTATCAATTACACCAACAGAAATAGTTTTTGGGTGGGGTAAAGATGAAAAACTTGAACCGGAAGCTATTTATAGAATTTCGAAGCCTTTTATTTTTAAATTGCCAAAATCAGAACCATATTTTTAAAGAAATATTTAAGCACAACAATGGCATCAAATGGTTGAGGTCATTGTTTAATATTATACTTCAGCCAACATGCGGTTTGCTGCAATGCCGGCTTGACCGAAGAAACTTCATCATCATCTATCTATCTTCTTCAGCTTCGGGTTGACCGTTTTATAATGAAATTATTTACTAAATTTAATCATCACAATTCTAATCGGCTTCAGTTGCCGGGCAGACTGTTTTTCAAATACCGGCACAGCAGTAAGCCGTGATCGTAGGCTATGGTAAGACGTGACAAACCCTAAAATATTTGACGCTTTTATTATTGTTGGTTCTGACAATCAATTTTTGTTTGACAGTATTTAAACGTTTGAGACTGCCTTTTGAAAACGGCCGCTTTTTTGATGAAATAAATTATACAGTGATAAAAGAGCAATCAA
>JBBQXO010000238.1:0-5801 GCA_038209595.1 Chitinophagales bacterium | reverse complement strand
AATACTAATAGGGACATGTAAGCGGACATACTGCGGACACCCTACAAACTTCAAGGGACATTTAACAATAACCTCGTTTTTTCGTAAATTCACTAAGTGAAAAAGCAGGAAAACAATGGACTTGATTTTAGCATTGACAAGTTGACAAATTCAATTGAAAATGTTCAATCGGGCGACAATTTCCCGACTATAATTTCTTTGTTGACTAAGGCTGAACTCAAAAACATTACCCAAAAAAATGGTTGGAGGTTTAATTGGACAAGCGAGTTTAAAATGACAGAGCGTGACATCTAAAAGTTGACAATTGCGAATAATCCAAACATCGTTCAGGATATTGTGGGTTTGAAAGTAAAAGCCGACCATGTTTATATGCACCTAATTGAAAGTGCCGCTTTTAATATTGGCAGAAGCAAAACTTATTACGGTGTACCACTAAATTTGGTTGCTTTTGCTTGTAAACTTTCATTTCAACCTGGTGGAGAAGATTATGTTTCATTCATTGCAAAGACAAAATTAATCGATGATTATATTGAAAGTTTGGGTGCAGTTCATTTTGGCGGACACCTAATGGTAATTACTACGAAATAAGCTTTAAAACTCATTAATAAATATTTTAAAAATCATAATGCTAAGGGACTAATAAAAGAACCTCTTGACGTTGACTTTGTAGTTGACCCAAGACCATTGACAAAGAAAAAAGAACTTGCGATTAGCGCATTTATAAAAGCAGACAAATAAAAAAGGGCGTTTTTAGAAAAACGACCAAGAAGAACTAAATCTACCAACAAAACAAAAGCAACTGCATGACAAGCACGAACCGCTTACATGGGTTTTGTATAAGGCTGGCTGAGGTACAAAACTCATCTTTGATTTTTCAATTTGGCTATTTACAAAGGCTGGTCTGACGTTTCCTGATTTCCAGCGCTGCACAAAGCCCTAAATCGAAAAGTGATATTGAAACTGCTTTTGACGAAGGTAAAAACCAAAGCAGCATCGAAATGGCTAAGCTGATAAAAGGATATAATGAGCAAATCGAAAAAATTATACAATATACCGGCTTGACAAAAGAAGAAATCAACAGACTCTACAAAGCACCATGCCCAATAGAAATGTTGCGGCAATTATGTTCTGCTAGTATCGTCAGGGCAAAGCTTTACAACTCATAAAATCGCCATCCTGAATAACTATCTGGAGCTAAAATGTCCCTTTGTTGATGTACCTTACGACAGAAAATAAAACCTGATATGTCGTGTATTGCAATTGGAGATATTCATGGGCGTGACCTTTGGAAATACATCGTGCAAAAGCATCCAAATGATCAGGTTGTTTTTGTAGGAGATTATTTTGATAGCAAAGACAAGATTTCCGCAGAAAATCAAATCAAAAATTTCAGCAATATTTTGGCATACAAAAAGCAATATGCCGATCGGGTAACACTGCTTTTGGGCAATCACGATTACCATTATTTACCCGAAGCCGAAAATGAGCATTACAGTGGCTATCAGAGCAATAGGGCTCCTAATATTATGGAAATACTGGCTCCGGCGGTTTGGGAAGGGTGGATTGAGATTTGTAAAAAGCATGGCTCCTACCTGATAAGCCATGCGGGAATTACCCAAACCTGGTGCAAAACTCATCAGGTTACATCTAAAGATCCAGAGACAGAAATCAATCAGCTATTCATAAAAAATCCCGGAGCTTTTGGCTTTTCACCCGGAGCAAAAAATGATGTTTCGGGGAACGAACCGGAACAAGGTCCCTTGTGGGTGCGCCCCCAAAGTTTGAAAGAAGATCAGTTACCCGGATTTATACAGGTAGTCGGTCATACACAAACGCCTTTTATTTTAACAGACGCTTCCCCTATTTTGATCGACATCTTTGGTTATAGCCCTAAGTATCTGGAAATCAAAGATGATGGCAAGGCTCAGGTTTTGGGAATTTGGTAAATACATCGAGGGCATTATCATTTTTTAACAAGGCTTTTTCCTATTTTCGCAAGCTAACCTGTAGACGATTGATGCATGTTGCCCATTAATCGGACATATAGATGTATTGAGGACATTCAAAAAAAACTAAACAATGGAGATAATAACAATAATTGTAGGAATTGTTGCCCTGATCGTTGGCCTGATTGGAGGGAAACTAGCTTTTGCGGCCAATACAAAAAAACAAGTAGAAGAGGCTGAAATAGAAGCCAAAAAGATTCTTGCGAATGCACAAAGCACTGCTGAAACCTTGAAAAAAGAAAAGCTGCTCGAAGCCAAAGAGAAATTTGTACAAATGAAATCGGACAGTGACCGCGAGGTGATGGACCGCAACAAAAAGCTTTCTGATATGGAATCAAGGATCCGTGGTCAGGAACAAAGTTTGAACAGTAAAATAGGCAACCTTGACAAGCAGTCAAAGGAGAATGATGTGATTAAAGAAAACCTGAATCGTCAGCTTGAAGTAGTAAGCCAAAAAAGAAACGACCTGGAAAAGCATCAGGAAGAGCATATTAAAAGACTGGAAAAGATTGCTGGTTTATCAGCTGACGAGGCGCGTAATCAGATTATTGAAAGCATGAGACAGGATGCCCACAAGCAGGCACTTGGTATACAGCAGGAGATAATTGATGATGCTAAACTGAAGGCCAATAAAGAAGCCCGTAAGATTGTTATTCAAACCATTCAGCGGACGGCTGCCGAACAGGCCATTGAAAACTCCGTAACCGTATTTAATCTGGAAACAGACGAAGTAAAAGGACAGATCATTGGCCGGGAAGGCCGGAATATCCGCGCTATTGAAGCGGCTACCGGTGTAGACCTGATCGTGGACGATACCCCGGAAGCGATTTTGCTGAGCAGCTTCGACCCCTTGCGTCGGGAGATTGCCCGCCTGAGTTTACAAAGACTTGTGGCTGATGGCCGTATCCACCCTGCAAGAATTGAGGAAGTGGTGGAAAAAACCAAAAAGCAGATTGAAGAGCAGGTGCTTGAAATAGGCGAACGGACCGTAATCGAACTCGGTATTCATGGTTTGCACAAAGAACTTGTGCGGATGGTAGGCAGGATGCGTTTCCGTAGCAGTTACGGACAAAACCTGTTGATGCACAGCCGCGAAACAGCCAACCTTTGTGGTATCATGGCTGCAGAACTGGGACTGAATCCAAAGCTTGCCAAACGCGCCGGACTTTTACATGATATAGGTAAAGTGCCCGATGAAGAAACAGAACTGAGCCACGCATTGCTTGGTGCCAAACTTGCTGAAAAATACGGGGAGCATCCTAGTGTGATCAACGCTATTGGTGCGCACCATGATGAAATGGAAATGACCTTCGTGATCAGCCCGATTGTGCAGGCCTGTGATGCCATTAGCGGTGCAAGACCCGGTGCACGGCGGGAAATCATGCAGCAATATCTCAAGCGGATCAAAGACCTAGAAAATATGGCGCTGTCTTATCCCGGTGTTGAAAAAGCATACGCCATTCAGGCAGGCCGCGAACTCAGGGTGATTGTAGAAGCCGATAAAGTAGGCGACAGCGACAGCGACCGTCTGAGTTTTGAAATCGCACAGAAGATTCAAACTGAAATGACCTATCCCGGACAAATCAAAGTGACCGTGATCCGCGAAAAGCGCGCTGTGAATATAGCCCGCTAAATTCAGGTTCTGATATATAAAAAAAGGCTGTAATTTCTGGAATTACAGCCTTTTTTATGCCCCGCAAATACTATATCCCCAACCGGATGGCTGGTAAAAGTTTGTTTTTTACGGGTTTAAATCCGTTGATTTGTACCGAACAAAAACGTAATAGATATGGCAGATTTATCAAGACGTGGATTTGTAGGAAGCGCTGTAGTACTGGGTGCCGCGGCACTGACCGGTTGCGGCGGTAAGGAAAATGAACCCGTTCAGGTGGTGCACCATGTATTTTTTTGGCTGAAGGCTCCTGCGAGTGTGGCCATGCAGGAAAAACTGATCGAAGGGCTCGAAACCCTGCGGGATATTGCACAAGTAAAAAAACTACTGATTGGCAAACCGGCCTCTACGCTTAGCCGGGAGGTGATAGACAATAGCTACCATGTATCGGAACTGATGTATTTTAACAGCATCGCTGAACAGGATGCATACCAAAAAGATCCGGTGCACAAAGCTTTTGTGGAAAAATACAGCACACTTTGGGAGCGGGTCATTGTTTACGATATGCTGGTGGAAGCATAAAAAAAAGGCTCCAAAAATAGTTGAATTCTTTTGCCTTATTCGTACAAATCGTTGAGATCGGCCCGGCATATATCCACCATCAGCGTGGCAATTTTTTCAGAAACCTCCTGTAAAAATCGCTCTCCTTTTTCGGCGGTGGCCGCTTTTGGGTCGCCTACCCCTGTATCTGCAGAAATCTGCGACCACTTGCGTTCGGACCATGCCCACTTTTCACGAAGAGCGGCAATCTTTATCTTTTTTTCTTTGCCATCGCCCCATTGTTCTTTTGGCAAAACCAGCTCCGGATGCAGGTGCAGCAGGATGCTTGTTTCCATTTCGTCGGCGTGATCGCCCTCCGCCTCAAAATAAGCCGATTTATCAACCGCCTGAAACCAATTGCAAGTGCATAAAAACATATCCGGAAAAATCAATCCCAGCTCCCGTAACATCGTTTTAAAATCGTTACCTCCATGGCTGTTCAGAATCAGCAATTTATAAATACCCTGCCGGTTTAATACCGTGATGATGTCTTTCAAAATCATCATTTGAGTAGAGGGATTGAGGTTGATATCAAGATAAATATCCGACTGACCGGTATTTACCCCAAAAGGGATGGTAGGCAGTACTACAAGCCTGCCGCCTTTTTTCCAGGCCATTGCTGCTGACCTTGCCGCAAAAGCATCGGCCTCCATCACATCCGTACCATAAGGCAAATGATAATTATGGGCTTCGGTGGCACCCCACGGAAGCACGGCAAGGTCAAATCGAAAATCTTTTAGGTGATGCCAGTTGTTTTCAGCAAGAAGAAATGGTCGCATAGAAATCAGAAATGTTTGAAAAAATAAAAAACAATAACTTAGACAGAGCAAAATAAGACGAAATCGGTAAAATTTTACAAATCCCGCTATCTGATTAACCAATAAAATTGATTGAGGATTAAACATTTAAGCATTAAAGGAAAATTAAAATTTTGAAAGGCATCCAAAACCAACTATGAAGCGTATATATCATTATTTTTACGGCTTATAAAAAAACCAAAAGAATTGCATTATGAAGCAAATTTTCTCCATTGTATGTTTTTTCTTGTTTTGCATTATTTATGCTGATGCCCAAAGAGTCTATCGGGATTATCAGGATGGTAAAATATATCTGAAACTTAAAACATACTACAATCCGAAAACAAGGGAAGCAATAGTACCTAACTACAAGTTTGATTTAAAAAATCTTCCATTTTACAAACAACCGGATGCCCGGTTTGGTATAACTAAATTTGGACGCGCCTTTAACATAGACGCCAACGAACAGTTGAATAGTACTATGGTTTTAGAGTTTAGCAACGCAAGTCTTGTAAACGATCTGATCCTTCAATTGGAACTGGATCCCTTGGTGGAATATGCTGAGAAAATACCCTTAGACAGATTGGATTTAACCCCCAATGATCCTTCTTTTGGATCACAATACCACCTGAATCGCATTAATGCTGAAACGGCCTGGAATTTTGCCAGTACAGGTAGTAATATAGTTATTGCTATTGTAGATGATGCTGTTCAGCGCACCCATCCGGATCTTTTCCCCAACCTTTGGGTAAACCCCGGTGAGATACCCAATAATGGAATAGATGA
>JBBQXO010000237.1:0-5813 GCA_038209595.1 Chitinophagales bacterium | reverse complement strand
GTCATTCAGCGCTAATAGGACAACTACCTGTACTCCTGCAGCGGTCAATTCAACGGCTCTTTTGCGCATACCCTCCTCATTGCCTCCTTCGTAGAGGTCAGTTATTAAAACCAACACCGTGTCTGTAGGCCGGGTAATAATCTGCTGACAATAGGTTAAAGCAAGATTGATGTCTGTTCCGCCGCCTAACTGAACACCAAATAGTAAATCAACGGGGTCGGTAAGTTCTTCGGTAAGATCAGCCACAGCCGTATCAAAAACAATCATCTTTGTTTTTATAGCTGTTATGGAAGCCATTACAGAACCGAAAATACCTGAGTACACCACCGAGGTGCCCATCGAGCCACTTTGATCAAGACAAAGCACGACATCTTTTAAGGAGCTTCTTTTTCTGCCATATCCAATTCTTGTTTCGGGGATAATGGTTTTGTATTCGGGTTGATAATGTTTCAGGTTTTTCTGTATGGTGGCATGCCAGTTTATTTCATTGTGTTTGGGTCTGCGGTTACGGGCAGAACGATTGAGGCTACCTACAATCGCCTGTTGCGTGGGTTGTGTCAGCTTTTTAATTAATTCATCCACTACTTTCCTGACCACCTGCCTTGCGGTATCTTTGGTTTTGTCGGGGATAACGCGGCTCAGTGTCATCAGTGTGGCGACTAAATGCACATCGGCTTCTACATTTTCCAGCATTTCTTTTTCCAGTAACATCTGAGTCAGGTTCAGTCTTTTTAATGCATCTTTTTGCATCACCTGCACCACCGTGTTGGGAAAGAATGTCCTGATATCGCCCAGCCAACGGCTTACGTTTGGAGAAGAAGCACCGAGGCCACCGCTTCTCTCACTGTCGTATAATGCGCCTAGTGTTTTGTCCAGTTGTATATCGTACTTATCCAACGTAAAGCCGGTCCCGTCACTCTGATCGCCACCTAAAATTAACCGCCATTTTCGAATCTGTTCTACGGTACTCATGGTTACTTTATTTTTTAAATGGTTTTAGGTGCATACCCAAACAAGGCCATTACCACATCAATCCCTTTCCTGCCTCTTTCATTATCTAGATCAACCTCTGCTTTTGTTGTTACTTTTATTCCACCTTGTTTTACTTTTTCTCCCAGTTTTCTTCTTTCCGGTTTCGAAAAATTGGAAAAAGTCCTTCTCAGTAAGGGCAGTACTTGCGTAAAGGTCTCAACATTGAGTTGCTCTACCCAGTCATTTACCACCTGCCACAAATCGTTATCTATAAGCAGGAGGGTGCCGCTTCCTTTCAGAAAACCTTCGAGCCAGGCTGCTGCGGTGGCCGGTGCCGCCGCGGTTGACATGGCATAATAAAAAGTTTTTGTCAGCTCATTACCCGCAATCAGTTTCGCATCAGCCAATAACCTCGTAGCATAGCCGGCAAGCACTGCCGAACTGTTTTTACCTTTTGAAATAACGGACAAGGCTTGCTGCCATTGCTCCGTAATATCCTGTTGCTGCAAAACGTTTACGGCATCATTCAATTTCATAAACAGCTCAAGCAGGTGTGCTGCAGCATCTTCATCAATGGCAGTGCAGGCTGCAGGCAGGCTTACGCAAATGCGGGTAATCATGCTGCTAACAATACTCAGAACCATTTCAGCATCTGTTTTCCGCACATTGCCATAGCGGCTTACATTCACGAGGTTGGGAATCACTTCCATCAATTGAATCACATCACCACTCGCTGCGGCAAGATTGTTAATCTGCAAAATCAATTTTTCAGCAGCCTGTGGCAATTCGGCTGGAATTGTATTTTCCAACAACCGACAAACCGCAGATAAGGTATCTGTTTTTTCCGCCAGGTGGATTACATATTTTGAAGCAGCTTCTTCGGTGGTATTGCCCCAACTGCCTTTGTCAACGATGTCAATGGATAATTCCGGCTGCCATTGCAATCGCCATTGTTCTTTAAAAGTTCCTTTTCCTGAAACGAAAGATTTTTGTCCCCATTTTATTTCCAGCAGTAATAGCCGGTGCAAAAGAATACTTCGCTCCAGATCATTTTCTTTTCGCAGATCCAGTGTGTAATCCTTCCAGTCTGCTGTAGCAGGAAGCCTTAGTTTCTTTTGCAGTTTTTCTATATCGAGTTGTAGGGGAGGCTTTGGAATATCGCTTGGTACTTCCCCGATTTTATCACTTACAATCAGTTCGTCATGTAGCAATGACATCATAATGGTTTCGCCGTTGCAAAGAATACTCAGGGTTGCCTCATTCAATTCCTCCAAACCTGCTTTGGGCAGATCCCTCATAGCGGCCAGTGCATTAGCCAACCGCACAGCTTCTATAATATGCGCTACAGAAGTATCCATTTGTTTTGCCCTGAAAAGCCTTGCGACCTTTGCCATCCATAAGGTGCCATCATCTTTCGGGTATTTCCATATATGTTCGTACCATCCCGGCGATGCAATCCCGGCTCCGTAGCCACTATAAAAACTCAGGCGGTTATAGGTCCAGGGTATCCAGGTACATTCTACTTTTACTTTGGGCAATCCTTTCAAAAGGTCATTATCTTCTTTTTGTTTGGGCATCTTCATCAAAGCGGGTGCATGCCAGGCACCGCAAATGACCACTATGTTTTGAAACATTTCTTTCTCAGCCTGTCGTATGGTTTTACGCATCCATGCTTCGCGTAACTGCTCCGTTCGGTCTTCCTTTCGAGGATATTCTTCGCGTAAGGCCTGCATTGCTTCATTGATGGCATCAAAAATATCTTCGTCGTTATGGCGATGTTCAAAATGATGTTCCCAAAATTTTTCCCCATCATCATAACCTGCGGCCTCCGCCAGGTATGCAATAGGATCTAACCGTATGGCTGTTGGTATATCCGTTTCTACGAGGGGTATTTCGGCAGATGAAATATTTTTTAAAGAAAAGGGGTTTTTGATGGCGCTTTTAAACTCCGGAGCTAGATCCCAATTGTGTAAAGCAGCATTATTTATAATTGAATTATCTTCCTCATCGCTATTATTATTTTCAGATTCTTTTTCTGCTGCTTCTTTTCTTTTTTCTGCATCAAGCGCAAATTGATGCGCTGCTGGCAGATCCATGAACCGCAGGTGGATATTGTTTTTTCTGGCATACAATATGGCTTGCCATTCCGGCGAAAATTCGGCAAAAGGATAGAAGGTGGAATACTTTGGATCATCCGGCTGATAACACAAGATGGCAACCGGCGGTTTTATTTCCGGGTGGATTGCCCATTGCAAAATGCCATCTGCATCCGGAGGGCCTTCCACCAGTACAATATCAGGCTTTGCCGATTCTAAAAATGCTTTTACATTTTTTCCTGAACCGGGGCCATGATGTCGTATGCCTAAAATATGTATTGCCATAGTGCCGCAACCTCTAAAGGCTTTTTTGATTTTGAAATTTTAGATATGCTTTTTTAATTTCTCCTTACAGGATACGGTGGTTATAAATCCCGGCAAGCCCTGTAAATATCTTTCCAGTCCTCTCTTGGTTTTACGACGGTTTCCAGATACTCCTGCCAGATTAGTTTATCCTGAACCGGGTCTTTTATTATGGCACCTACTATGCTTGCTGCCAAATCATTTGCTTTCATCTGTCCATCGCCAAAGTAAGCTGCCATAGATAATCCGTTATTCATTACCGAAATGGCTTCTGCCGTGCTCAGCGTGCCGCTAGGAGTTTTAACCTTGGTTTTGCCATCGGTTGTAACGCCATTGCGCAGTTCTCTGAAAATGATTACGATCCGTCGTATCTCGGAAAGGGCAGGTTTTTCTGCCGGTAGTTCCATTGTTTTTTCAAAACTTTCCACCCTTCTTCTTACAATATCAATTTCTTCTTCCATTGAATCCGGCACGGGTAAAATCACGGTATTGAAACGACGCTTTAAGGCACTTGATAGTTCATTTACGCCTTTGTCGCGGTTGTTGGCAGTGGCAATGATGTTAAAGCCTCTGATAGCCTGAATTTCAGTATTTAGTTCCGGAATGGGTAATGATTTTTCTGAAAGTATTGTGATCAGGGCATCCTGCACATCGGCACCTATCCTCGTCAACTCTTCAATTCGTGCTATTTTACCATCTTTCATGGCACGCATCACCGGGGTTTCCACCAAAGCTTTTTCCGTAGGTCCTTCTGCCAGTAAGCGGGCATAATTCCATCCGTAGCGAATTGTTTCTTCTCCACTGCCTGCCGTTCCCTGCACTACGAGGGTAGAGTCTCCACTAATCGCGGCTGCAAGGTGCTCACTTACCCAGCTTTTGGCTGTACCAGGTAAACCGTATAAAAGTAAGGCTCTGTCGGTGGTTAAGGTCGCTACGGCAATTTCCATCAGCCGCTTATTGCCAATATATTTTGGCGTTACCTCAAAACCATTTTTCAGTTTGCCTCCCATCAGGTAGGTAACCACCGAGCGGGGCGATAATTGCCAGTTTGCAGGACATTTATCAGCGTCCTGTTTTTTCAGTTCTTCCAGTTCTTCTGCAAATAATTGCTCGGCATGGAGGCGTAAGATGGTTGACATGCGGTATAATTTAGTTGAATGATTGTATTGTTTGTGATTTAAGCTGTATAAGTTTCATAATATATTCACTGGTATTACTCCAGGTGCTTTTCATGGGTTCCTCCGAAGGCATACATTTTTCAAGCATCCCTGCAATTTTTTCCGGAATTAATTGGATATGCTGATTATAAAACGAACGGGTATATTGATAGCTGTTTTTTGCGGTGAATTTAAATATCTGTTGTGTCAATTCAAGACTCCATTCTTTTTCCGATTTTATTGCGGTGGTTATCACAGCGTCCGGTGACCTGGTAATATGTTGCATGAAGTATTTCTCTCTCTTGTCAGGGGTTAGCAAAGAGATAATTTCGATATAGAAATGATCATCAATATCAATAATATGGGGAGCCCAATTTTTATTTTTGAACCTTCCCGCAGCCAGGCCGAGGGCAGGTAAATTATTTTTCCCCTCCTCTGAACGGTTGAAAAGATCCACGATTTCTTTAGGAGAAAGGTTAAAATGCGCTTCCCAAAATTCAGGTGGGATATAAGAAATAAGCTGGTAGAAAATAAAGCTTTCATCCGTAATATTTTTTTGGCCGCTTAATTTTTCAATGCCTGATTTAAATATGTCCTCCTCTAACTGTGAAGGCAGTTGAAAATCTAATACCATCTTACCCATGAAGTTCAATAATGATTTCTCTTTTTTCACAGATACCGATTTTCTGATCAGTTCCTGGTATTTTTTTATGATGGTGGAGTCTGGAATTTGCTTTAATAAATTGACCGACTCGTCTTTTACTTTCTTGCTTTTTTCCGTAGAAAGTGATTCGAGAAACGGAATATCTTCTGCGCCAATATTGATGCGGAGTACTTCGAGGAGGGTTGTTTTTGTAGTGGCATCTTCCTGTGGCCAAACCTGTTGCAGCCATGCTCTTGCCTTGTCTGGATCCGTTTTCCGAAGAATTTTAAGTACTGTTTTTCTTTGCTCCAAAGTACCCGTTTGAAAAAGTTCTTCGTTGGATTCAGCGGCTGAGAAATTCCAGGCTGCATTGAAACGACTAAGCCATTCGCCCCGGTTACCGCAACAAGTGCCAACCAAAAAATGAAGGCTTTTTTGTTGTTCGCAGGCAGAAAAAAGAGTAGCGATCATCTCCGGAGGAACAAGCTTGTTTTTATTATTGCAAAGCTCGAGCCAAAACTTCAGCAAGGGTATACTTTCTTCGCTCAGAATGTCTTTCAGAACCTGATGGGCAAGGCTATGGCAGTATTCTTTTTCTTCAGCCGGAGCAGGGGGCAGGGTAACCTGTTCTTTTTGCAGGGA
>JBBQXO010000236.1:0-5865 GCA_038209595.1 Chitinophagales bacterium | reverse complement strand
CCAGAAATATGGCAATACCACTGCCGGCACGCTGCCGCTCTGCCTATGGGACTGGGAAAAGCAACTGAAGAAAGGCGATACTATCGTGCTGGCAGCTTTTGGTGGCGGCTTTACCTGGGGCGCTACACTGGTGAAATGGGGCTATGATACATTTTAAATAAAAATGGAATCAACTTTTCCTATGCCCATGCAAAGCCAATATTTTAGCATAAGAAATCTTATCAGGTGCTATTTCAATATTGTTTTGAGTAACTAATGTTGAGTATGTGCCATATATTGTAAACGAAAATGTTTTGTTTATAATTTTTACATAGGTAAATAGGTAAACTACCCGTTGGAAACATTTATAGTGATACGGATTCACCATACGTTTGATTCTGCCCTCAATAAAAGATTTTCAAACCCTTGCAACTTTGAGACCTAAAGTCCCGGAAGAGGAGATCTTGTCGGGAAAGGAGATAAAATTGTGCTGTAAAAGATTTAGCGACAAAATAATTCAAGGCTCTCCATCAATTTTGCCTGAAAAGGTGGAAATGCTTCTGGAGTAAAAATTACTCCCTTGTCAAATTGGATTTCATAAAATACCTCAGGCAGATTTTTTTAACATATTATAGCAC
Organism: Chitinophagales bacterium; assembly: GCA_038209595.1. Classification (GTDB taxonomy): domain Bacteria; phylum Bacteroidota; class Bacteroidia; order Chitinophagales; family Chitinophagaceae; genus Phnomibacter. The sequence continues at coordinate 5,248 of JBBQXO010000236.1, read as the reverse complement.
TGTCTGCTATTACAAAATCAATTCCTCCGTTGAGAAAAAGGATGCAGATTACCAATAAATCATTTAGGCCTGCAGGTAAAATACAACTGGGAACGACAGTCCATGAATCCATTGAAAATACCAGTCAAAAGTCATACGTTTTCCGCTACAATTTTTACAATATTATTAGCTCAATTGAACCCGTACTATATTTGTAATGAATTGAATTTGAATCTCTCGTTTGCCTTTGATGACCAAGCAAAAAATTGATATTTTAAAGTTCCAGAACGTTAAATCTTTACGGCTGCCACATAAATTGGTTATTTTTAATTTTGGATGTTATAATCATTTTTCGTTATTATAATTATCAAACAAATGTTTATATAATTCACACCTGTAAATATTAAATATTTTATTTAATTTATATATGTTTAAAATACTGGTCTTCATAGCTGCAACTACGGCTTCCCTTATTTCCTGCACGCAAAACCAGCGTACTGCAGAAGTTGATAACGCAGAGGGCAAAACAAGCCCTGAAAATCTCCAGGAGAAAACGCAGGGATTTGATTCAACAGATTATGCCAACAAGATGAAAGCGCTGGCAAATGGTGATACAACCGGTCGTTGGCCGGTAAATACTATTTATCCTAAGGCGGGTGCAATATTGCCCTATAACAGGATTGTGGCCTTTTACGGCAACCTGTATTCCAAAAGAATGGGAATTTTGGGTGAACTACCCAAACAGGAAATGCTAGACAAACTCATGGGTGAAGTAAAAAATTGGGAAGCCGCAGATAGCAGCTTGCCAGTTATACCCTCTTTGCATTATGTGGCTATTACGGCACAATTAACAGGCGATAAAAAAAGAATGCGCATGCCTTTTCATCAGATAGATACCATTATGAACTGGGCAAAAGAAATAAATGCTTTGGTATTTTTAGATATCCAAATTGGATGGAGCACTTTGCAGGAAGAAATCCCCTCGCTGGAAAAATACCTTCAATTACCTAATGTTCACCTGGGTATTGACCCTGAATTTTCCATGAAATCAGGAAATGTTCCTGGAACACGGATTGGCAGTTTTGATGCAACAGATATAAACTATGCCATAAATTACCTGGATACCCTTGCCAAAAAACATAATCTTCCTCCAAAAATATTAATTGTACACCGGTTTACTCAAGGTATGGTTACCAATACTGCCCAAATAAAGCCAACCGCTAACGTACAGTTTGTGATGGATATGGATGGTTGGGGCGATAAAATTCTAAAACGCTCCACCTGGCTTCGATACATTCAGAAAGAGCCTGTGCAATTTGCAGGGTTTAAAATATTTTATAAAAACGATACAAAAAAAGACCCTGATGGCTTATACACGCCTGAAGAATTAAACTCGTTTATTCCTAAACCCATTTATATACAGTACCAGTAATGAAACGAATTTTTATTGCCTTCCTAAGCATTGCAGCAATAATGGCCTGCAACGATAACAAAAGTAAAGCGGTACCAGAAACGCCGGATATCAGTACGGTAAATGAAAAAGACCCCAAACAAAAAAAAACAGAAAAAATAGCAGATGCAGCAACTATAATGGCAATGCCTCAGGTGCCTGTATTGTGTTATCATCATATCAGGGATAGAAAGGAAAGCTATTCCGTATCGTCACAAAATTTTTCCTTTCAAATGAAGCTGTTGTATGATAGCGGCTATCAAACGGTATTACCAGCAGACCTATATGCATACCTTGCCTTTGGAAAATCATTGCCTGCGAAACCTGTAATGATAACTTTTGACGATACTAATCTGGAGCAATATACCATTGGCTATGCTGAAATGAAGAAATATGATTTTAAAGGCGTTTTTTTTATCATGACTATTTCTATAGGAAAGCCAAGATACATGAACCGGGACATGCTAAAACAACTGGCAGATGAGGGGAATGCTGTGGAGTGCCATACCTGGGACCATCATATGGTAACTAAATATAACACGGCTGATTGGGACAAACAAGTTTCAGAAGCCAATGTAAAAATTGAATCTATTACAGGCAAGAAGGTTCAATATTTTGCCTATCCTTTCGGACTTTGGAAGGATTCATCTTTTGCCCCATTAAAGGAAAGAAACATCAAAATGGCTTTTCAGCTTTCCACGAAACGCGACAGCCTTGATCCATTATATACTGTAAGGAGAATGATTGTTCCCAGTAACTGGAGTGCAGAAGGAATGCTGAAAGCAATGAAAAGCACTTTTGGTAAATAAAGTCCTTATTAAGTTTATTAAACAGATTAGAATGAAGGGCAGGACATCATTAGCTAAGATTGATTTAAAAGATGTGGGTAAACCATACGAGGTATGAAGATTACCTGCATTAATTCATCAAAATAATCTCACTTTCTCATTTTCAACAACATCTACCTAAGTACGTTTCAGGCCATTGAAATCCATACTTGTTTCTCAGAGCGTTTTCCGGAGAGAACAGTGCGCTTTTTGGCAATCCAAAAGGCTAAACAGACCTATCAATACAAAGCATAAAATCCTTCAGTCCATACTTTAAAAATTAGTTTCCCGTTCAGCATTTACAATCATAGCAGGTTGCATCCTTTTACCACAAAAATGAAATATCAAAAAGAAATGCGAAGGGCTCGGTTACTATACTCAGGAAGTCCATTGGCAATGCTGTAAGATACTGTTAACATTTGTATAAGGATTTTACAGAAATATTAATCTTTTAACGATGTTTTGTTTTGTACCTTACCTTTCAATTTAATTAACTTCTAAAAATATTGATAATGAAAAAGTTTAAGCAAATAATCAATTTTGGCAGTTTTCTTCTTGTCAGCTCCATCTTTTTTATTGCCTGCAATGAGGCAGGGGACAATAAGGAATCTGATAATACAGATATGAAAATAGAAGAAAGTTCGCCTGCAACAGCAGTGCTTAACGCTACTACAACCGATACAGCACTTACCGGAACTGCTGATTTTATGGCAGAGGATGGAAAAGTAACCTTATCACTATCGCTTTCAATACCGGCGCTGGCTAACAAAAGTGTAGCAGTTCATATACACGAAATGGGTGATTGTGGCGAAATGGGCAAAGGTGCGCATGGTCATTGGAATCCTACTAATCAGGAACATGGCAATTGGGGTGTTGGCAGTTTTCACTCCGGAGATATAGGCAATGTAAGTTTAGATGCAGCAGGTAATGGAACCATGAATCTGGAAACAGATCTTTGGACAATAGGCGGCGATGAAAAAACAAATATTTTAAACCGGTCTATTATTGTGCATAGTGGTACGGATGATTTTACATCTCAACCTTCAGGTAATGCCGGATCAAGAATTGGCTGTGGTATTATTGATAAAAAATAATCCGTTCTTTTGGTAATAGAAATGAAGTGTCATGGGGATAAGGCCATTTTTTAAATCTAGCCTTTACCCCTTTATTGGTCGCATAACCTTATTCCTAAGTTCCGGAGGGGCAAAGGAGTTGGATTTTTTCTGATTTGTGATTGCTTTTGTTACCCGAATAAATCAACAATCCCCCTGTAAAAATACCCGAAATAAAAAACAGATTTACAGCTCTGTGCTTATTTTTCCTTCAAATAAGTTTTACCTAATGAAATTGATTGCAACCATTACCTACCTGCTTTTTTCCACAGCTTGTTTTAGCCAGAATACCTCTATTGAAAAAACCTGGTACAATGCTGAAAAGACTTCGAAAATTCAGATTTTTAAAGCCTCCAATGGGAAATATTATGGCAAAATATTATGGATGAAAGATCCTCTGGATGCATCGGGTCAACCTGCAACTGATAAAGAAAACCCAGATAAAAGCAAGCAAAACAACCCCCTATTAGGTATGCTTATCCTGAGCGGTTTTGAAAAAGATGCTTCCACGGGGCAATGGACCGATGGAAAAGTATATGATCCTATTAATGGAAAGACCTATTGCGGAAAGCTTACCCTGAAAGACAACAAGCTAGACCTCCGGGGATTTATCTGTAGTTTTTCATTACTTGGCCGCTCATCAGAGTGGACTTTGGCAGAATAAATTTTTCTAAAAAAGTCCGGTAATTACACCGTCTTCCGACAAGTCCATATGTTCGGAGGAAGGAATTGAAGGCAGGCCCGGCATCCGCATTACATCTCCTATAATTGGGATGATAAAACCAGCACCCGAAGCAAATTCAAATTCGCGGACTGTGATCATAAAATCACGTGGACGCCCAATTTTCTTTTCGTCATCCGATAGACTTTTCTGGGTTTTTGCCATACAAACAGGCAGATTTCCAAAGCCTAGTTTTTCAATGGTTTTCAGATTAGCCTTTGCCTTTACCGAGTATATAACCCCTGATGCTCCGTACATGGTGGTGGCTATTTTATGAATTTTATCTTCAACAGGTAATTCCCATTTGTAAAGCGGGGTAAAATGATCTTCATTTGTTTCAATACTTTCTACTACAGCCTCCGCAAGTGCCGCAGCCCCCTTGCCACCTTTGGCAAAAGCTTCTGAAACAACAGCTTTTACCCCATACTGAGCTGCACATTGGGTTATCAGTTCATATTCTTCGGGGCTATCGTTTGGAAAAGCATTGATACAAACCACCGGGTGCAACCCATATATTTTCAGGTTTTCAATATGCTTTTCCATATTGGGTAATCCTTCTTTTACGGCTGATGGGTTGGCCTCCTGAAGGGTTTCCTTTGTTGCCCCACCATGGTGACGCAAAGCCCTGACCGTTACCACCAATACGGCTGCCCGTGGATGTAAACCCGCTGACTGACATTTGATATTGAAAAATTTTTCGGCTCCGAGGTCAGCTGCAAAGCCAGCTTCGGTTACTACATAGTCAGCAAGGGAAAGACCCATTTTTGTGGCCAATACCGAATTAGTGCCCTGGGCAATATTGGCGAAAGGCCCTCCGTGCAAAATAGCAGGATTGCCCTCTAGTGTTTGTACCAAATTGGGTTTAATGGCATCTTTCAGTAAGGCTGCCATAGCGCCTACTGCATGTAGATCCCGGGCAAAAACCGGCTCGCCGCCGAAAGTAGTACCAATATAAATATTCCCTAATCGCAGCTTCAGATCTGCAATGCTTTTACTGAGGCAAAGGATGGCCATCACTTCAGAAGCAGGTGTAATATTAAATCCTTCTTCGCGGGGAATGCCATTATTTTTACCTCCCAAACCGATGGTAATTTGCCGCAAAGACCGGTCGTTCATATCCATGACCCTTTTCCATACAATGGTGCGGGGATCAATACCA
>JBBQXO010000235.1:0-5939 GCA_038209595.1 Chitinophagales bacterium | reverse complement strand
GCCAACAGATAAGGCAACGGCTTATACTCCCAACCTGCAACGTTTTGTTCAATGCTTTTTCTGTCCTTTATATTTTTGGCTTGTTTTTTCAGGTGCTCAATTACCGCTGTTGTAAAACCACCTGTTCCATTTGCAGGGTCCAACATTTTTTCACCCCACTGCGGATTAATCATTTCGGTAATGAAACCTGTTAAAGCCCTTGGCGAATAAAACTCACCGCTTTTACCGGCACTTTGCAATTCTTTTAAAATGGTTTCGTACAATTCACCAAAGGCGTGGCGCTCTTTGGCAATATTAAAATCAATTTCGTTCAGTTTGTTCAACACCTTGCGGATGTTAATACCGCTTTTCATGTAGTTGTTGTTGCCTTCAAATACTTCACGAACAATCACGGCCCGTTGGTTGCCGGTGCTTAAATTTAAATTACGCAAGGCAGGAAATAATTGTCTGTCCACAAACTCCAATAGGTCATCGCCGGTCATTCCTTCATCATCACCTGCCTAGTTGCCCTTTTCTTTTACCCAATGAAATTTATCGGGTATGGGAGAAATGTATTTGTCGTCCAATAATTCCAGTGCCTTGTCCTTATCCGAAAATATTTTCAAGAAAAGCATCCAGCCCAGTAGTTCAATGCGTTGTGCATCACCATTGAGGCCGGTATCTTGCCACATGATGTTTTATATGCTCTTTATGATGCCTGATATGTTGCTCATAGTTTCTTTATACTGTTATAAGTTTTCAAAGGAATTTTAAGGACTCCAAGGACTCCAATTTGACTCCTTGGAGTCCTTATTGCCCTTTATTCCTTTGATTGATTCTAGCCTTTGTCATTCGCTCTTTTAAACCGCCTTCGTTCATAAAGGCTTTTTCTAAAGATTTAATTTGTTGTGCCAATAAATAGCTCACTATAGTAATCAGGCAAATCATTGAATTAGCGCAAATTTCTGGCTGTTCATGTTCAATGGCTTTTTGGTAGGTTTCATAAGTAGCATTGGGCGTCTTATTTATTTCCCTAAACCTTGTAGTTAATTTATGCTCTTTATCCCACTTAGGTAATTTATTTGTTCTCAAAAAATCTTCATAGTCAATTTTTAATTCTTCTAAAGAGGCTCTTGCTACATTGGTTAATTTTATCTCCATTTCTTTAGAGGTTCCAGAAGCCATACTTGCCTCAACAATATTTTGTTTCCCACTTCTTGCAGCCTGCACCATTTGGTCAATGGTACGGTCATACTTATGAAAAAACCGTTTTGTAAAATAAATAGTCCCATCATAAATGATTTCTGATTTCTGGTAAGTTATCAGATTTTTGTAACCACCATGAAGTGGTATAAATCCTTTGCTATTTTTTTCGTCTTTCATTTTTTTGGGACTTTTGGGACTTTTGCGGCTGTGGTATGTCCCCTGAGTCGCTAAAGTCCCTGGTTTTTTACGCTGTTTTATACAATTCAACCTCCAATTCTTTTACTGCTTGCAAATACTTTTCTTTACTGCCAAACTCGTTTATGATTTCAAGTGGTGAACCAAATTCATCGAAAGGATTTACCCTTAAAACTTCTATGCTTTCAATATTGGAGATGCCTTCATCGGCATATTTGTCAGACAAGGCTTCTAAAATTTTTTTAGCTTGTTCGCCATATTTTGTAAAGTAGTTTATTTTTTTTACATTGTTGACTCTTTCCTTTCTCGTTAACGGTGGTTTCTCAACCGCAGGAGTAATAAACTTTGTGCATATATCACGTTCGGAAAGCGTCTTTTTATCAATCATTTAATTATTCAAATTCATTTGTGCAAAATACGAATTATTGTCGGTGCGTTGGCCAAAAAAACGGCTCTTTTGGTTTTGCCTGTGTGTCGGCTTGTGCGGTAGGGGCAAATCCAAATGTGCTCCCGATAGCTTTCGGGAAGCGGCTGGCTAAAATTTTTTTTAAAAAAGTGCGGCAGGAAAAAATAAAAAACACAGGGTCGGCAATGAGTGACGGCTTACTTGCTGTCCATTCGTAATATCGTTTCTCTGTAGTTGGTAACCTGTCAAAATGGTTTACTTTTTATGTTTATTTGTCCGCCTGTCGATGGTTGTTGGGTCGTCCTTTAGCCTTAACGCCAACTCGCTGATATACAAACCAAAAACCCATATATCTAATATTTGCCTTTTTGATAAGTAATTGATTTAAAATCATTTATTGTTTTATTTTAAACTTTTTTATTTCAAAAGAGTGTGTATATCCCCAATTTTTCAAAAATACATACATTTAGAATTCCACCTTTCTGCCATCAATCATCTGAGGGACTTGGTAAGTTGATCAAATTTGTTTTGGCGAGATGCAGGTAGCGTTCGCTATTTTTTAGAAATGTCTTTCTCTCAAAATCAATTGTAACACACCCTTTTAGTTTGTAGTCAAGGCAAAATCCACCGCTGCCTTGGCATGCAGATAAGCCGTGTCAAATAATGGCAATGAAATATCTTTTTGTTGCAAAAGTTGAGGAATCTCGGTGCATCCCAAAATAGCCCCTTCCACCCCTTGTTCTTGCATAGCCAAAATAAGCTGAATAAATTTTTCTTTGGTTTCGGGTAAAAAAAGGCTTTTCGCCATTTCCTCATATATGGCATCGTTTACCATTTTTATACCTGCTGTATCCGGAACTACAGTTTCTATACCATGGTTACTTAATATGGCTTTATACGATTCCATGGCCATTGTATATTTTGTTCCCAGTAAAACCACTTTCTTCAAACCTTTTTCCTTTATAGCCTCTGCAATGGCTTCAGCAATATGCAACACAGGTATACCCACCATTGATTGTATTTCCGGAGCCACCTGATGCATGGTATTGGCACTTATTAAAATACAGGAAGCCCCTGCTTTTTCAAGCGTCTGCGCTGCGGCCCCAATGATTTCTGTAATACCAGCCCAATCAAGGGCAAGGGTTCGTCTTTTTATTTCTCCAAAATTTACAGAGACCATCAGCAATTTGGCAGACTCATCGCCACCAAGCCTTTCATTTACCAGCATATTGAGGTGCCTGTAATAATCCAGCGTGCTTACCCAGGTCAAGCCGCCAATCAATCCAATCGTTTTCATATACTCAAGATAGTAAGCCTCTGGCTATTGGAAAGGTATTATTTTTATTGCCTGTTAATAAATGCACCTGCTGAGGAGCAATGGGCTGAATAATCTTTGTTCAGCGTATGTTTTTGCATCAATATTTCTCACTATGAAAAAATATAACCTGTTCAAAGTACTTACTATTCTTTTGATGTTCTCCTTATTTCAAATGCCTGTCAACGCACAAACGAAATCCTCTCTATATCCGGATAGCAGGCTTGATATTCGTTATCATAGTGAATGGACCAAGAAACATTACCCTGAACGGATTGCTGCTTTTATGGCAAAACCACTACCACCCGGTGCCATCGTTTTTATTGGCAACAGCATCACCGAAGGGGGTGGCGACTGGAATGCCCGGTTTGGGATAAAGAATATATGGAACCGCGGTATTTCGGGTGATGTAACCGATGGAGTATTGGCGAGGCTTGGGGAAATAATCCATTCAAAACCAAAAGCAATTTTCCTGTTGATTGGTATCAACGATATTTCTAATTTGTATTATGAAAAGCAAATTCCTTCTACTGATTATATTGCAGCTAATATTCTGAAAATTACAGTCGAAATTCATCAGAAAAGCCCTGCAACGAAAATTTATCTGCAAACCGTTTTGCCTACCAACAGGGTTTTTACCAAACAAGAAGTGGATGCTGTAAATGCGGTGCTGCGGGCAAAAAATGCTAAAGGGGCTTTTATCCTGATTGATTTATATGCTGCCTTTGCCGATGAGAAGGGATTGCTGAAAAAGGAATTTACCAACGATGGTATTCACCTGACGGCAGCGGGATATGACAGGTGGGTAGCAGTTGTGAAACCATATATGTCTTCTTTGTAGCAGACTTATTTTGCTTTAAAAAATTGGTCGAATCGCAGTACCATCTTATCGGCTTATGTTTGGGACATTTCAAGCTTGGCTTTATATGAAGAGTAAGTTGCCAATAATTGTATTATCACAGTTTTTTTGCACCTCGGTTTGGTTTGCGGCCAATGCGGTATTCCCCGATTTGATTGTAAGCAGAAACCTGCCAGCGTATTTACTGGCCGACCTTACAAGTGCCATCCAATTGGGTTTTATAACCGGTACGTTGAGTTTTGCTATTCTCACCATTGCCGATCGGTATTCCCCTTCCAAAGTATTTTTTGTTTCGGCATTGCTTGCTGCCTGCTTCAACCTGTCCATGCTGCCCGCACAAATGCCGGTAGCAGGTATCTTGTTTTGCCGTTTTCTTACTGGTTTTTTCCTGGCAGGCATTTACCCGGTGGGCATGAAGATTGCCGCGGATTATTACGAAAAAGGGTTAGGTAAATCGCTGGGTTTCCTCGTTGGCGCCTTGGTTTTGGGAAAGGCTTTTCCTCATTTTTTAAAAAGCATGACCGCTTCGTTCTCCTGGGAATGGGTTATTTATGGCACTTCTGCTTTATCTGTTTTGGGAGGATTGGCCATTTTGCTGGGCGTACCCGATGGGCCCTTCCGTAAAAAAGGGCAGCGCCTCGATCCCCGGGCTTTTTTGGAAGGGTTTAAAAACAAGCATTTCAAAGCGGCTGCTTTTGGCTACTTCGGGCACATGTGGGAGCTCTATACTTTTTGGGCCTTGGTACCGGTGATGCTCAAAAGTTACAAAGATCATTTTCAATTGGCTTCGCTGGATATCTCCTTTTTTTCCTTCCTGATTATTGCGGCGGGGAGTTTTTCCTGTGCCCTCGGTGGGTTGCTTAGTAACCGCTATTCTTCCCGAAAAATTGCCACGACAAGCCTGGCTTTGTCGGGTTTATGTTGTCTGGTCTCCCCATTTTTTTTGTTGGTGCCGTCCTTTCCGGTACTTATTATTTTCCTTTTTTTCTGGGGGCTGATGGTGGTGGCCGATTCGCCGCAATTTTCTACTCTGATAGCCATGAATGCGCCGGTTGCTTACAAAGGCACAGCATTAACTATTGTCAATTGTATCGGTTTCAGCATTACCATCGTTAGCCTGCAATGCCTTGAATGGCTATCTTCTTATGTAGCAAGTCCTTATCTTTATGTCTTTCTGGGAGTGGGTCCGCTTTGGGGGCTATGGCAGTTGGCACTCGATTACCGTGCCGGTGTAAGAAAGGAGCGGATGGCCTGAAAATCTGGTATTTTTCACTCAAATTTAAATTTTGCATCATGCGCATTCCAACAGGTATTTTGATTTCCTTCTTTTTCTTTTTTGGGTTGTTGGGCATTGTATTTTCAAGCAATGCACAGCCTTCAAAATTCGGTGCCGGATACTATGTAGAAAACGGGGATTCGCTGGCTTACCGGATGATGGAACCCGATTACAATCCTCACAGAAAATTTCCGCTTGTCGTTTTTTTGCATGGCTCTGGCGAAAGGGGAAGTGATAATGATGCACAGTTGAAATGGGGTGTGATGAATTTTGCCACACCGGAAAACATGAGCCGGTACCCGGCTTTTGTGCTGGCTCCGCAGTGTCCGTCACAGGATTCCTGGTCGCCTTACGACGAGGATATTAAAAATCCGCCGGAAAAAAAATCTATGCGGCTGCTGATAGCGCTCATTCAAAAATTGATCAAAGAAGGCAGGGTGGACCCGAGCCGTATTTACCTCACCGGTTTATCCATGGGTGGCTTCGGTACTTTTGATGCCCTGCAGCGCTACCCCGATTTATTTGCAGCAGCGGTACCCGTTTGTGGTGGCGGCAATCCGGTGTTAGCGGATAAAATAGCACATGTTCCTTTGTGGATATTTCAGGGTGCAGAAGATGAGTCGGTAGCCCCCAAATACGGAACCGACATGTTGTCGGCACTGGTTAAGGCAGGTGCCAAACCTGGTTTTACCCAATACCCCGA
>JBBQXO010000234.1:0-5956 GCA_038209595.1 Chitinophagales bacterium | reverse complement strand
ATTGAAAGTTGTATCTGGTAAGATATCTTTTAGTGATTTTGTTCCTGCATCACTTGAAAAACTACTATCAAGCCAAAAGGATTTTGGCTTGATTCTTTTCAAATCTCCGTTCTCTTTATGTAAATAATCTTTTTGTGAAATGTCAAATTCATTTCGTGTTTTAACCAATGAAACTGCCAATTCATTTATTCTCTCTGCGACTGTTTCTTTACTCCAACGCCAATTCCCGTGTTGGCCGTTAGACAGTTTCGGAATTATTTCTATTGGCTTTTTAGTGAAATCGTTTTCATTTAAACTTAGTTTTTTATTTTCTATATCATAGAAAAAAGGATAAAATAAATTCGGTCTGTCCTCTCTTCTTGAATTAGAGCCCCGTTTTCTCAAACCCAACAAACGATATTTTCCTTTCTCATCTTCTAATTTATATTCATCTACATATTCTTGTGGCACTGAAACGCCAAGTGTTTCAAAACTTCCTTTCTTAAAAATCAGAAGATGTTCGTGTGCTGTTGCAATGTATTTATCATCACTTCTGCCTTTAAGATTATTTATTACCGCAATGTCTGAAATGAAATTTTCTTCTCCGAAAATTTCTTGACAAAGGAGTTTTAATTGAGCAACTTCATTGTTATCAATCGAAATAAAAATCACCCCTTTTTCACTCAATAATCGTTTTGCAATTCTCAACCGTTTATTCATAAAACTTAACCATTTACTGTGCCGATAACTATCTTCCTTATCTACAAAATGATCATTGTATTTAAAATCTTTATTGCCCGTGTTGTAAGGAGGGTCAAAGTACATTACATCAACTTTGCCTTCGTGTGTAAATGTAAGTGCAGTTAGGGCGTGCAGGTTATCGCCTTCTATTAAAATGTGGTTGGGGAAATTGTCTGAACCATGATTTACCGGATTGGTTTGATTTAGCTGATTATCAAATAATGTTGGGTCTGCTGCTTTGGTTGCAGGTAATGCTTTGCCCAATATTCTTTTTTCTACCACTTCCGTTAATACCGGCAGGTTTTGGCGTAATTGCTCTTCTACTTCTTCGGGTTTATCTTCCCACACCAGGCCATATTTCTTTTGGGTTTTAAGCAGGTTAATTAATCCGGCTTTTTCATCCGGGGTTAAGCCTTCCAGTTGTTTTAGTTTGTTTATGAGGTGGGTTTTGTTCATGTTATTTTAATTTTTTAAGGCTGCTGTTTAGTACTAAACTTTTCATTTGGGTAATGGCCACTTTATTTAGTTGCAGCAAGCGTTCATTTTGGTTTAATCCCTGATGAATTAAAACAGCATTGATACTTTCCAAATTACTCAGCACTACTAATTGCTCTAATGTTGCCGCATCACGCATATTACCTTCGGTTTTTGGGTTAGCATCTCTCCATTGTTTTGCAGTGATACCAAATAAAGCTACGTTAAGTAAATCGGCTTCATCGGCATACACAAAATTTATTTTATCTTTTGAAAGTACAGCAGGAATTAATTTTTCTTTAATGGCATCGGTATGTATATGATAATTTATTTTCGCTAATGTGCGTTGCAGGTTCCAATCAAGTTTTAAGCGGTCGTTTTCATCAGCTTTAAGGCGTTGAAATTCTTTAATCAGGTAAATCTGAAATTCAGGACTTAACCACATTGCAAAATGAAAGGCAATATCTTTATGAGCATACGTACCACCGTATCTGCCCGCTTTCACCATCAATCCATTTGCACCAGTCCTGCTTATCCATTGCCCAACTGACATGATGAACCTATTTACACCTGCGTCTTTTTCAATTACCCCGAATTCGGGGTAATTGAAAGTAGTATTGTTGATAGATTCCCAAATAGACAAATACTCCAGCGTATTTTTAGTTGTAATCCATTTGCCAATTAACCCACTTCCTTCAGTAAAATTACTTGTCATATCTGTTAAGCAAATATAGTCAGCTTCGTCCTGACTAATAATCGTAATCTCCGTTCCTTTTACGTTGATAATTTTATTTTTTGCCATTGGTTAATTATGTTTCAAATTTATCGAATACCGTGTGTGTTTGGCTATCATTTTGTTGACGCCAACGAAATAATCGGAAATCAACTCACCAGTGGTTTATCAACTTTCCTTTGCTTTGTCAATAACATTTATGAAATTACGCCAATTGGTATAAGCCCAGCAATTCTTGCAATTCACGGGCAAGCCGGTAATCTACGCCGTCTTGTTCGTAAGCATATTCTTCAAATAATTTATTGAGTTTTAGTATTGTTTCTTTTTCCATTGACTTTATTTAATAAATTTTACATCTGATTACATTTCAGGATTAACATCGGTACTTACAATAATTTCCGGTAATTCGATTGGTGCTTCCACAGCAGGCAATGTTTCTACATTTCTTAACTGTCGTTGAATAGCTCTTGTACGGGTGCCTACTACATCATCTAACTGCCCAAGGCCTGTTTGTATATTCTTTTGTGCCTTCTCTAACAATCCACCAAAAACTTCAAATTCCTTTTTAACAGTTCCCAAAACTTTCCACACTTCACTGCTTCTTTTTTGTAATGCCAATGTTCTAAAGCCCATTTGCAGACTATTTAAAATAGCCATTAGTGTTGTAGGGCCAGCTACAGTTATTTTAAATTCAGTACGCAATTGGTCTATCAAAGAGCTTCTTCTGATTACTTCGGCATATATGCTTTCAAACGGTAAAAACATAATGGCAAAATCAGTCGTGTTGGGAGGATCAAGATATTTATCTCTGATATCTTTCGCCATTTTTTTAATTACATTTTCTAAGTTTTTTGTAGCCGATTCGATATCGTCAGGTATTGCATTCTCATACGCGGCTATCAAATGCTCATAAGTATCTTTAGGAAATTTAGCATCAATAGGTAAATACACAAAAGCACTTTCGTCTTCGCTGCGTCCGGGTAATTTAATAGCAAATTCCACTGGTTCGCTACTACCTTTTTTGGTTCTCACATTGGCATCGTATTGGTTTGGTGCTAAAATCTGCTCCAGCAAAAGCGCCAACTGCACTTCACCAACCCCGCCTCTCAATTTTACATTGCTCAGTACTTTTTTCAAACCACCCACATCTGTAGCTATCGTTTGCATTTCGCCTAAACCTTTCTGTACTTCTATCAATTGCTTGCCTACCGTTTCGAAGCTTTGTCCTAATCGTTCACTGAGTGTTTTTTCTAATTTTTCTTCAACGGTTGCCCTGATGATATCGAGTTTGGTTTCGGTTCCTTTTATCAAATCATTCTGCTTATTCTCCATCAATTCAAACTTTTCCTTTTGCAGGTCATTGAACGATTTCACATTTTTATCGAAACTGTCACCAAAATCCTTAAATGCTTTTACCAATGCTTCTCTAATGAGGCTATTATCGCTTTTGGCTTGCTCACCCAATTCGGTAAGTCTGACATGAATCATTCCGGTTGTTTTTTCAAGCTGTTCTACGGTTTTTATAGTAAGGTCTTGTTGTTCATTTTTCAATTCTTCCAGCTTACTCCGTTGCTCAAGGGTAAATTCCTTTAACCCTTTATTCAGTTCTTCACGATTTGCTTTTTGATTTTCATTCAATTTAAATACCTGTATATCGGCCTTATCCCCTATTGTTTTATTGATAGCAGCTAAGGCATCCGCATTACTTTTTGTAATACTATGTAGGGTGTTTGCCATTTCTTGCCTGATTGCACTAATGGCATTATTTAATTCATCCCGGTTGGTTTTGGCTGTTGAGGCAGCTTCGTCCCTATTAATCCTTAATTCAGTTTTCAGTGTATTATCGAGCCTGTCAATTGCTCGTTGGTGCCCATCCGTTAACTCTTTTGATAAAACCGATAAATCCTGCTTCTTTGGTCGCCAAATGATAACCAATACTACTAGCAATAAAACAAGGGCAATAAGCAGGTAAAGTAAATTTTCCATTCTTTTTTATTCTCGTTTTACTAATGTAGTGGTAGATTTTTCCTTGATATGGATAGTGAATGCCGCTATTTTATTGCCTTGCCCGCAATGATGGGATTGCAATATCGCAAAAAGTGTGGGAAATAATGGGAAAGGATAATAAAATGATAAGCAACAGATAATTTTTAAGTGCAAGCCACCTTCTTGTAAAAGGCCTTACTATGGTTGCTAACAAGATAATTAATGCAATATGGGCACTAAGTATAATTAAATAATACAATTAAAAAGAAGGCTACTATAACGTTGAGCTATTTACTATTTCGTAATATGAGGAAAGCCGCTGTAGAAATGGACTGAAAGTACCATTGCCCTAGTTGTTGCGGATGGTAGCCAAATGAGTGTAGATAAATTTTTCAGGGTCTCAAATGTGCACCCTTTGAGAGAAAGTAAGCTTTGCTAAAGGGCGACTCAGGCAGGTTAGCTTTTCTTCTAACTCATAGATATACAATGGTAATTGCTTTTTAGGAGCTTCGGGTTTACGTTTTGGCAGGCTGAACCTTACAGGTGTTGGTTCGGGCGGAGGTTCAAAAACGACTGATTTAGATATGGAGGTTGGAATAGAGTGGTGATTATGAATTTTTGTATATGTATTTTTTCTTTGAAAGGGTAATACGGTAGGCCTATAAACGCCTGCATATTTACAAGGGTTGATGAAAGCACCTAATTCATGCCCGGATGTATGGGCTTTTTTTAGGGCGTGGTCAAACTTTTTGTCGCAATCTACAGGGATATACGTTGGATAAAAGAAACTGACCCGGTGGAAGAAAGCCCTGCCGGCTTCGCCAAAGGTGGCAGGCAAAGACATTGCCCGAAAAAAACAATATCCTTGCTGGACGCTGGTTCAAATTCGGCAGAACCACAACGAAAAGGCAGCTTACTTCGGTAGCTGCCTTTTTGGTTTGAAAGTATTCTTAGGATTTGTCAATAAATAAATCATACAATATTTGGTTTAATAACATAGTTCCATTCACCATGAAAGACATCTCTGGTTATTCTAATTTTCTCCAACTCTTCATCAGCCACTTTGATTCCTGTTTGATATGTGGCATTATCAATTTTCGATTTTACTCTTAATCCGGTTGTAGTTGTGGTTGATCCTATTAAATCTACAACTACCTGAATATTGATTAAGGGCTTTGCTTTCCAATTCGCTGTAATATAACAAAACAGCCTGTGTTCAATTTTGTTCCATTTGCTTGTACCTGGTGGATAATGGCTTACGGTAATTTCTAATCCCGTTTCATTGGACAATACTTGTAATTCCTTTTTCCATAAACGACTTCTTGAACTGTTGCTACCTCCCCCATCTGCTGTTATAAATAGCTGATTACCATTAAACCTTTCTTGCCCCATTTCATACCACCAACTTCTGATCGTGGCTACAGCAAAGCTTGCTGTATCATGGCTAATCCCCACACTTACCCAGCCCTCATTATTTGCCAAGTCATATACGCCATAAGGAATTGCTTTGCCTAATTCTTTATCTACAAAGTCATATACCTTTACATGTGTAGGTTGTCCATTTGGAAACCAGTCCTGTCCTGCATTTTTTAAATTTCCCAATACTTCTTTTTTCTTGCAATCTACCGAGATAACAGGGCTGTTTGCAGCCAGAAATTCCTGTGCTATTTTATTAATATATTCAAATTGGGCATCCCTATCTTCATGACTACTCCCTTCGTCTGTTTTTCTGTTTCCCTGTAAACTATATCTTAAACCTTTTAATATTTTAGCTACTGTTTCATGACTAATTACAATATCTTTTTGCAATGCGATAGCGGCAATTTTTCGTAAACTTTTACTGCTCCATAAAAGAGGTTTCATAGGGTCACCCATGGTGTATGGACTAACAATATCTTCAATTATCTTTTCAAGTTTTTCATTCTTCGATGTTTCTTTTTTTCGTCCCCCACCAGCTTTCCTTATCTTAACTTTTTGCACACTTACTAGTGCCAAATCATTTTCAAGTTCTTTTATCCCAATCGTTAAAGTGGAACGGGATAT
>JBBQXO010000233.1:0-5971 GCA_038209595.1 Chitinophagales bacterium | reverse complement strand
AATATATTTGTGTGTAACCGATACTGCGCCCAATTGCAAATTGAAAAATGCATTGTATGCAGCAGTCATATTTGGAATGCTGTAAGGATTGTTAAGTTGCAAGCCCAATACCATATATGTTTCGTCGGTGTATTCCATTTCATTTCCGGTATTGTTCAATCGTATGTCTGTGCCTTGCATATTTGTTCCTTTTAAAGGCATATCCGGGTTGGGCCTGTCTTTAATAAAAAAATTTATTTGCTGCAGGCTGTCAATGGTACTGATTACGTCTTTTTTGTTCAGACCATTTATTACAGGTTCATTGGCTATTGGGTTGAAATCCTTCTTTTGGCAACTCATTAATATCCAAAGAAAGCTTGCAAGCATCAGGCAGATCAATGGTTGGGATCTGCGGGGGGGGGTAACTCTTTTTCATATTTTAAATTTGAAAACTCAAAGTTAAAAGATTACCGTGCAGCCTGATTGCACGGTGTACAAAAAAATGTTAAAATATTTTTACAAAGTAACAAACCGAATCACAAAATTTCCGGGTTTCAGGTAGCAGTAGGATCCCGCTTTTCGGTTGAAGTAAATGGGCGCTCCAAGGGCTTTCATCATTGAAATGAACTCCTTGACCGTTCGTTCTGAAACATGCAGTTTTTCCGCAAGGGCAACTGCATTGCCGGTTTCCTTTTTTTGAATGAACTCGTCAATGGTTTGAAAGCGGTTGATGAAAGTTTTGGGCATAAGCATTTGTTTTGAAATTGGAAAATTAAGGAAAAATGTGGAGAGGTTGTTGTTTAGTTGTTGCGGGATTGTTTGGGCTTGTTTATTATTTAGGATTTATTATTTAGGATTTAGATGCTCCCGACTTATGCGGAATTGTTTCTTGTTTGGGAGATGCACGTAACTTTTTAAGCAAGCATCGGTAGGCATGTTACCAACCTGGAGTTTGGGTGTAGTTGGAGAGTGGTAGCCAAGGTTTTCCTAATGGTTCGTGCCTGCCTGCCGATAGGTAGGCCTGCCTTCCGATAGGTAGGCCTGCCTGCCGATAGGTAGGCCTGCCTGCCGATAGGTAGGCCTGCCTGCCGATAGGTAGGCCTGCCTTCCGATAGGTAGGCCTACCTTCCGATAGGTAGGCCTGCCTTCCGGAAGGTAGGTCCTCACCGACCATTAGGAAAACCCTACCCAAAGACTAAAACGAAAGAGAATTGATGATAGATTTTTAATAAAATAAGACCCAGGTTTAGGGGTAGGTAGGTGAAGACCCGCGCTATCGGCAGGTTTACCTACCGATAGGCATGGCAGGCACCCTCCTGCAGGTGAGGGTTAGGTTTGGGTTTGGGTTCAGGTCGGTGAGACCTACGCTATCGGCAGGTTTACCTACCGATAGGCATGGCAGGCACCAACCTGTAGTTTGGGTGTGTAGTTTGAGTTTGCAGTTTGGGTTTGGGTTCAGGTCGGTGGCACCAACCTGTAGTGTGAGGGTTAGGTTTAAGTTTGGGTACAGGTCGGTGGCACCAACCTGTAGTGTGGATGTGCAGTTTGAGTTTGGGTTCATTGAAAGAAGAAACCCAGATTGCTTTTATCTACATCTCCTTAAACTAAGGCAGGTGCTAAGCCAAATAAATATAAAAGCAGGGAACAGATTACTGGGAAAGTTTAAAAAGTGTGCCGGTGTGTTGATTGGGATTGAATTAAGCTTTCAAGCTCCCTTTCCCCCATTTTGGGAATATTTTTCCAGAGCCTCATTGAAAATGCTTTCTTAATGGTGGAAAATGATATTTTTGGTAACTTCTTTAAAATCTTCTTTTATGGAAATAAAGGAATTCACCAAAAATGCTTGCTATGTAAATCAAAATTTTACCTGCTATTACTTTCTTGTTGTTTTTTGTTTGCGGAACAGTTTTGCTGCCCGCCAATACCTTGGCGCAGTTTAATACACCTGTTATAAATGCCGCGGCCGGTGCCAATGAATACGGCAATGCCAATATCAATAATTATGTAACCAATGGTGGCAACTCCACCTGGTATATGACCTGGGATGATACTTACCTGTACCTTTTGCTCAGCAATGCCAATGCGGCAGAGGCAGCGGTTATTTACCTCGATATCAATCCCCTGATTCCGGTGAATGGTGGCACGGCTGCCAATGGTGCCAATATCGGACAGGCCTACGATGGGTTGGCCGCACCCAACCTGCCCTTCCGGGCAGATGCTATATTGTATGTAAAAAATGATTACCGCGAATTCAGGCGCTGGAATGGCAGCGAATGGGCACAGGTAAGCTTTGGTGTAGGCGGTCTTGGCGGTGGCAGCGATGATTATGCCGATGGGGAGTATGCCTCGGACGGAGGGACCAATACCCGCGAACTGCGCATAAGCTGGAGCAGGCTCACCAATGGCGGAACCCGTCCTGTTGCTTTTAATTGGAATGGCTATGTAGCTTACAATAACGGGCTCTATGCACAGGTGCCTGTGGAGAATCCTGGCGGAACTTTCCCCGCGGCAAGCCTCCTTAATTTTAACCGTTACCTTACTACAACAGCTACCGCGAATGGCGCTTCCGATAACCCTATGAGCCGCAACAGCTATACTCATATCGGGGATAATCTGAATGATTTCGCAGGTCTTAATGTGTGGGATTTTACCATGAATACAGCAGATCGTACTATCTCGAGGGCTACGGTAAGCCCCTGGAATATTGCCAATAACTTTATTGTAAATAATGGCACTGTATTTTTTAATACCGCGGCCGGCAACAACACTACCGTAGGGGGAAACCTCATGGTAAGTGGTGGCTTGTTGGATTTGGACAATGCCGGCAACGACAATGATCTGTTGGTTAATGGCAATGTTATTTTTAACGGTGGAACCCTCCGTGCTAGCAATATTGGTTTTTCGGATATTTTTCTAAAAGGCAACTGGCAACAATCAGGTGCGGCCATTTTTGATGCCAATAACCGCTCAATCTATTTCGATGGCGGCATTCAGCAAACCTTATCGGGTATTTCTCCTTTTGCCAACCTGTACCTCGATAATGCTGCCGGGGTAAAACTGATAAATTCAATTACCGCCCTTGCTACGGTAACTATTGCCAGGGGTAAGATGGATCTGAACGACTTTGACTTAACCCTGAGGGGTGTCAACAGTATAATTGTTGAAAACAGAACAGAAAACTATTTTATAACCGATAATACAGCAGTGGATGATGCCAATAAAGGTGGCCGGATTATAGCAACAAGCCGCCCGGTGACAAGTATCCAAACCGATATGGCCGGATTGGGACTTTTGCTCAACGATGCCACCGGTTATGATGTGGATATTTCCCGCTACCATTACCGCGCAGATGGTAAAAGCATGCGTAAATTATATACTGTTTCCGGTACCCCAACCGCTACTTCTTTGGCCATTGAATATGCTTCGGAGGAGCTTGCGGGTATTGCAACCGCGGAACTTTCCATTTACCGCCGCGATGCAAGTTGGAACATGGTAGCTTCGGCGCCTGCTGGTAACAAGATAACAGCCAACGATGCAGTTACGGCGTTTTCGGACTGGACCCTTGCCGATAAAAATATTCCGCTGCCGGTATCGCTGGTCAGGTTTGAAGCTTCCCGGCTTGCCGCCAATGAGGTAAGGGTGGCCTGGCAAACGGCTTCTGAGCAAAACAGCATGCAGTTTGAAGTAGAACAAAGTAAGGAAGGGCAGCAGTTTGTGCGGGTAGCAACTGTGAAAGCAGCAGGTTTTTCTACCCAACCACGTTCCTACAACAGCTTGATCGCAGAAACCAAAGGCGCATTTTACCGGCTTAAAACCGTAGATGCCGATGGCAAGTTTGCCTACAGCCCGCAGGTATTTGTTGAAGCTGCTGCCGGGGTAAATGCTGTTCGTATTTATCCTAACCCGGTAACCAACACTGTACAGATTCTTTCGGAATACCCGGCAAATCAGGAGGTAACGCTTCAGGTAATAAATGTACAGGGCCGTGTAATAAGCAGTTTCAAGGGAAAGATTCAGGGCATCGCGGTTTCGCTCAATCAAACGGTATCCGGTTTGACGCCAGGTCTTTATTTTTTAAAGTTTGAAACCAAAGGCCAACAGACGATAGAGCGGATGATTAAAATGTAAGGTATAGTGGCAATAAATGGTTCGGGCAATCCTGTTAAAAGGGGTAGCGGAGGCTTGTCAGGAAATTATTGTACGTTTCAAATAATTAACGATTATTATACGTTATAGCAGCATTAAATAGATTGTTGGAATTTAACCAAAACGATTCATCAGACCATATTACAAAATATGACAGACTTCATTCTTCCATTTATTGATATTACTGAATCAGTGCGGATGAGTTTGTCCGCGCTTCGGTATGATGAAGCACAGGTAACGTTGCATATAAAATTTCCTACGGCAGATTGGCTGGCAAAAATGGTAGACTGGCCAACTACCTTTCTGCTTCCTGAAGATGGTTTTCAAAAAAGCAGGCTCGTAGCCCTTAGTACTATAGCTAGTCCATCTGAATTGCGGGAATTTGCAACAGGGATAAATTCCTCTTTTTCCATGGTATTTACGGGATTGCCCGAGGACTGTAAAAGCTTCTATTTCTGGCAGGATATCTACCATTCAAATGGTTTTTACCTGAAACATATCGACCGGAACGAAACCGATGTTTATCAGATTTCACTATAGGTGCAATTTTTTTTAGCGGTACCCTTTATTTTATTTTGTTTTTTTAAATACTACCCGGCGGTTAGATGCGCTGCCTTCCGGTGACTGATTGTCACCAATGGGTTGGGTTTGCCCAAAATCCTCAGCGGTTAGCCGGCTACCATCAATACCCAAAGCAATCATTTTTTCTTTTACCGAATTGGCTCATTGCCCTCTTAACCGCAAATTGGCTTCTGCGTTACCACTGGCCTCGGCAATTGTATGACCTCCAATTTCAATATGTACCCCGGTATTTTCCTTTATCATATTTACCAACCGGTTTATTTGGCTTATGCTTTCGGGCAATAAAACGGGAGATGCTTTTTCGAATTGGATACCCCGGGCAATATATTCGTTTTCTGTTGTAATTTGTTTTGCGGGATTTTTTCCACCGGCAAGTACCCTGAAATGTTTGATGAGTACCGGGGCATCATAGTCATTTTCGATAGTAAACTGCAGCGAAGAGGGATTTGCATACTCAAGTTGAGCATTAAGTATCCGGTTTTGGTTGATATAAACTTTTATACTTTTTTCATTCACAGTGATGGCCACATGTTTCCCCTCCAGCCCCCTAAATAGTTGGAAAGTTATTCAAATTATAAAAGAGGATGTAAATTTAAATAATCATGGGCAAACGAGTCAGGAAAATTGCGCAAGAGAAACAGCGTATCCTGGAAGAGTCTAAAACTTTGGGTTTAGTTGAAACAGCACGAAAATATGAGTTAAGCTATCAGACCTTGAAAAACTGGCAAGATATTTGTGCTGTTTTTGGTCTGGAAGGTCTCAAGGCAGGAGGCAGTAAACTTTCGCCTGAATTAAAACGACTCCAACTTGAAAATCAAAGGTTGAAGGAACTTGTGGCAGATAAGGAGTTGGAATTGAAAATTATGAATGAGCTTTTAAAAAAAAAATCATTCCAAAAGTAGACCGGAAAATGATAGCTACGATATTTATAGACCAACAGTTTCCAGTACGCAAAGTATTGCAATTTTCAGGTATAAGTGCCAGTACTTATTATTATTGTGAAACCAACGATTCAAACAACAAAAGAGGAATAAAACCAAGTGAGTACACATTAATGTTTAATGGGTCGAAAGTACCTGATTGCGAAGTGGTAAAGCAGATCAAAGAACTGCTCCAACAAGAGTTTGTTGACTATGGTTATTTAAAAGTCACCTATTTTTTACAAGATGAATCAGGATATCATATTAACCATAAGAAGGTATTTAGGTTGATGCAAGTACATAAGTTATTATATCAGTCAAAGACGCAAAGAGTGGGTACAAAG
>JBBQXO010000232.1:0-5996 GCA_038209595.1 Chitinophagales bacterium | reverse complement strand
TACAACAACAATGTACTATATGCACCTGATTGTATCTATAAAAACAATCAATACTTTTTATATTATTGCCAGCCGGATAAAGCAGCGCAAGGTGTAGCGGTGAGCAGTTCTCCCACCGGGCCTTTTGTAAATGGCACGCCCATCAATTTGCATGGGCACAACGAAATTGACCCTGGTATTTTTATTGATGATGATGGGGCCGCTTATTATGTGTGGGGACAATTTCAATTGAAGATGGCAAAGCTCGATCCATCTATGAAAAAAATGGATTCAACAACCCTTATTGAAAATGTAATCAATGAAAAAAATCACTATTTCCACGAAGGGGCTTTCATGACAAAAAGAAACGGAATCTATTATTTAATTTATTCCCACATGGGCCGCAAAGACAAACCATCTTGTATTGCCTATGCAAGCAGCAAAAAAGCCACCGGCCCTTACAAATATGGTGGCGTAATTATTGATAATGAAGGTTGCGATCCTGCCAACTGGAACAATCATAACTCCATCGTAGCATTTAATGAGCAATGGTATGTATTGTATCACCGCACCACCAACGGCTCCAACTCTATGCGAAAGGCATGTATTGAACCCATCTATTTTAATAAAGATGGCGGCATTAACGAAGTAGAAATGACATCGCAGGGTGCAGGTAAACCGCTCAATGCTTTTGATACGATTGAAGCCCGAACAGCTTGCCTGCTCCAGGGAAATGTCAGAATTACGCTTTTACCCGACCAACAAGAAATTATGGGGGAAATAATGCCCGACGACCGGATTGCATTTAAATACATTGATTTTGGCAATGGGGCAGACAGCATCTCGGTAAAAGTAAAAGCAGCAGCCACAGAAGGTGGTTTTAATATTAATTTGGATAAACCATGGGGACCACATCTTGGCTATGTGCATATCCCTGCCTCCACGGATAGTACTGAATGGAAAACTGTGGGTGGAAGATTTAAAAAAATAACCGGCATACATGCGGTGTGGTTTAGCTTTTATGGTAATAAAGCAAGCCCACCCGTACTGGCCATTGACAATATGATATTTCACAGCAGCAATCAATAATTGATGCCGCCAATCAATAACATATCAAATGTATAAACAACAATGAAACGCAGATACTTTTTTAC
This sequence comes from Chitinophagales bacterium, assembly GCA_038209595.1. GTDB lineage: Bacteria > Bacteroidota > Bacteroidia > Chitinophagales > Chitinophagaceae > Phnomibacter. The sequence goes on along the minus strand of JBBQXO010000232.1, from coordinate 4,863 downwards.
CCGCTCCGCTATTGGCATAGCAACCGGAGCAATACTTCCGGCAACTGTAGCGGCATCTGAAAATTCGCCAACAAGTGTAGCGAATGCCACAACTACAGAACAAGGAATTGGAGACAAAATTCATCTTGTAAACAACGAACCATCAGCAGCGATACAGGAAGTAATGCAGTATAGCGATGTACCCCGTAGTGGCGTAGTATTGGGCGGCATTGGTGCCGGTGGCGCCGAAATACGCAAGGATGGCATTTGGTACAATTGGAGTGCTTTTAACAATAACCCCAAAGGATCAGGGGCTTTTTTGCTGGGTACAGATCCCCTGTTTAAAGATGGTGAAGTGCGATCGGTGTACCCCCACGAACCTGGCGAAATACTTAACTTTAAAGTACGCTATCAAGTGGGCGACGATGAACCCCGGATGAAAATATTCCAAATCAACAACAGCTATTTTTCAAATAATATAGCCATGCCAATCTATGAATTCCCCTGGCTTAGCGGGGTTGATAGCATTACCTATAAAGCCCGTTTCCCTTTTGCCTGGCTGCAATTCAGCGACCCCGATATGCCCTTTGATGTAGTGATGGAAATCTGGAGCCCTTTTATACCAGGCGACATTAAAAACTCCGCTCTCCCACTGTTATTTTTTAAGTTTACTGTACAATCAAAATCTGAAAAACCAATAAAGGTAACATTGGAAGCCACCCTGCGCAACATGACAGGTTATGACACAGCCGATAAATTTTACACCAGCAAAATAGTTCCTATCAATGCTCATACCGCTTATGAAGTTGGCGCAGGAAGACTTGCTGCCACGGAATCATCTTTTGGCAGCATGGGTATGGCATCGCTTCATCCGGACACGACCTATCATTTAGGCTGGAGCCACCGGCACACCTACCACGAAAAATTTTTACGCAATCCCCAATTGCCGAACATAGACAGTACTGAAGGACGTAATTATGGAAAGAATAAGAAAGGCGAAAAAACAGGTGAACCAAAATGCTTTAATGCATTGGCAGTGTTCAATAGCCTGCAACCCAATGCCAGCTTTACCGCCGAGTTTATTATGGGCTGGCATTTTCCCAATAACTACGATGATAAAAAGGAAGGTGTGATTGGGCACTACTACGATAATTTCTTTAACAACTCAACCGACGTACTAAAATACGCCATTGATAACAAGGCCATGTTGTATGATAAAACAAAAGCCTTTTATGATCATTTTTATGCCAGCACCGTACCCGTTTTTGTGCTGGATCAGGTAAACTCTCAGTTAACCACTTTTATTACCAGCAGCATTTTATCCAAAACAAAAGACTTTGGTATTTTAGAAGGCATCACTCCACATCAAAGCTGGGGCCCTGTGGGTACTACCGATGTAAACATGTATGGCGGTGTAATGGTGACTTCATTGTTTCCCGAATTGCAGAAGTCCACCATGCGCATTCATAAAAAACTACAGCACGAAGGCGGCGAAATACGGCATAGTTTTGAGAAAGGCATGAGCAAATATTTACCTGCCGTAGCAGGCGTTTCTGAAAGGCTCGATTTGCCTGCGCAATATGTGGTGATGGTAATGCGTGACTTTTTCTGGACGAACGACAAGGCTTACCTGCAGGAGTTTTGGCCCTCCATTAAAAAAGCCATTAGCTATGTTTTAAACCACCGTGATTTAAATGGCGATCAGCAACCAGACATGACGGGCATTATGTGTAGCTACGATAATTTCGCCATGTACGGCATGGCCTCCTACATACAGGGACAGTGGTTATGTGCCATGTCAAGCGCTATGGAAGGTGCCAAAGTAATGGGTGATGTGGCTTCGGAAAAACTATACAAACAAGTATTTGAAAAAGGCCGCAAACTGGCCAACGAAAAACTATGGAATGGCCAATACTTCCGGTTGTACAACAGCGACCTTAAAACCCTTACCACAAAAGATGGCGCCGGTAAGGAAGTTGTAAAAGACATGGCTGGTATAGATGAAGGTTGCTTAACCGATCAGGTTATTGGACAGTGGGCCGCACATTGGTCGGGGCTTGGCTATATTTTTGAAAAAGAACATACCCATACAGCCATGGATAATATTCTAACAATGAGTTACAAACCCAACTTCGGTTTGCGTAACTGTAGCTGGCCCGGCGACAAATACTGGCATCCCATTGCAGACGATGTATGGGTGGATCAGGCCAATACCTGCTGGAGTGGTGTTGAATTAAGCTTTGCATCTTTTTTATTGTATGAAGGGAAATATGAAGCAGCGCTGCAGGTGATTAAAACAGTAGATACCCGCTATCGCAAAGCAGGCCGCTACTTCGACCACCAGGAATTTGGTGGACATTATTTCAGGGCCATGGGAGCCTGGAGTATCATCAACGGATTGGCAGGGTTAAGCATTAATCAGGGTGCTTACACCATTGCCCCACAAGTACCCGGCAATGAATATAAACTCTTTGTAGCTTTTCCCGGAGCAACGGTGCATGTAGAACGCAATGGCAATAATTTTTCTATCAAAGTACTTTCAGGTGTATGGAGCCTGAACCGTCTGTCCATAATACTTTCAGGCGATATCAGTCCTACACGTACAGCAATGGTAAATGGTAAAACATATCTGGCGGCTATTGATAAACAAGGGCGGTTTAGTTTTAATTTCAATAAGGACCTGCAGGTGAGGGAAAGTGATGTTATCAGCATAAATTAAAAAACAAATGAAAAACAGGAATAACAAAAAGACCATATTAACAAGTACATGCAGCAAAATCCATATGGGCCTTTTGCTATCAGGTTGCTTTTTAAACCTGCCTAATTTTGCGCAAATAAAAATAAACATACAAACAGATTCCGTCATCAACCGGATGGCGGCAGGCTTTGGCTGCAACACCTATGCCATGCTGGATTCTGTACCTGTTGTTTCAGATGCTGAAGGCAACTACCGCTCCTGGGGTGGAAGTGCATGGGGCGCCACTCCCGAAGCTAAGGACGAAAAAGCCTGGCAAAAAATATACAGCTATATGGATTGGCTGGGGATGGATTACACAAGGCTTAATCTGGAACACCGGATTTTTCAGCCCCTGAAAGGCCGGTATGATTTTAATAACAGAGAGATGAAAGTACTGTACCGTTACATGGATTATTTTGAGAAAAATGGTGTACTGGTACATTTGCAAGAGATGTACCCGAATGCAAAATGGCTTGCTCACAAAACACTTCAAGGCAATATGGTAGATATCATAAAGAGCGCCCCTGCGGATATTGAAGCCTGGTCTGATGGTATCATTGCCTTGCTTAAGCATTTAACCATTGAAAAAAAATACACCTGTATTCAGTATTTTGGAGTGGCCAACGAACCGCATCATGGATGGTCGTGGTGGAAAAAAGCGGATGGCAAAACATCTCAATCAATCGTTCCTGCGTTTACGCTTTTAAAAAGCAAAATCAAAAAAGCAGGGTTAAAAATGCCGCTTACCGGCCCCGAGGAAATGTTCTATTTCTGGGAAGTAAAAAACACACAGGAAAATTACAGTCCTATTGTAGATGCTTTTTCTTACCATGAGTACATGACCATGATAGACTGGTGGGATAATATGGAAAGCAAAGACTGGAACCCTACCCTTTCCCTTTTTACAGACCCTGTTGCAACTGCAGTAAAAATTGCACACGATCAAAACAAACCATTCCTTTTTTCCGAACATGGCACCATGCAATTTGGATTAAAAAAAGCGGATCGTGGCCCATCTTTGTTTGCCGCAATGCTTAAGGATGTAGAGTTCTGTATGAGGTACAGCAACCTTGGCGTAGATGGTTTTAACCGCTGGAGTCTATTGAACAGAAACAACCTGGACGGACAATGGGGATTTATCGAAACCTTCGACCGGCAAAAACTCAAATTACTTAATCCTGAAAATTATCAACCCAAAGAGAACAGTTATTTTGGTTATGGCATGTTAACCCGTTTTATTTATAAAAATGCTGTGGTTGTAAAATCAGTAATTAGCGATTATACACCAGAGGATTCTATCCCTGCTGTATTCGCAGCCACTTTCTTAAGCCCGCAACAAACCGAAGCCAGCATCGTAATCGTAAACGATAAGCAGCAAACAATGCCTGTTCAGTTCAACATTTCAGGCAAAGGCAACTATGCGTTTTGGTACAAATATCAATTTAATTATAGCCAGAGAAATAAAAACAACATTGAAATAAACCCCTTGGTTGAAATCAAGGGAAATACTATTGCAGATATAATACCCGGCATGAGTATAACCGTTTACTCAACAAAAAAATTAATGAACTCGGACAAAGGATTGGTGAACGAACAGAAATAAAGCAGGCAATTCATTTAATAAAAATAAACAACATGCTCATGAAACATTTTACCCTTTTGCTGCTTTTCTCAACCCTACTTCTTTGCACAGTAAAAGCGGATAGCCTTGAACTGTACAATGCACCAAAAGGCATTACACCGGCACCAGAATTTGAGATAGAAGTAAACGGGCAAAAAGTGTTTGTTTACAATACGCCCTCGGCTGCTTATGCCTACTTCTCTTTTGAAGGAAAGGTAACGGTGAAAGTAACTTTTATGGCACCGGTTTACAACTATGATATTCGCCCAAAAAGCAAAAAGATTGAAGGTGAACTTTACCGGAACCAGGTCAGTTTTACATTAACCAAACCAGAAAACCTGAGTGTTGAAATCAACAAAAATTTAAAGCGGCCACTGTTTATTTTTGCCAATCCATTGGAGATAAATATCCCTGATAAAAAAGATACCAATGTTATTTATTTTGAAGGAGTTAAAATTCATACGCCCGGTATTGTTCAATTAAAAAGCAATCAAACGGTTTACATCGCCGGTGGTGCTGTAGTGAG
>JBBQXO010000231.1:0-6023 GCA_038209595.1 Chitinophagales bacterium | reverse complement strand
TGGGCTTTTCAAAATCTCTTACCCAATACGTTGGTCTTTCTTTACTGTTGAGTAAGGTTTCCAGGTTGGGTACACTCGCATTGTGTAAATAAGGGGCGGTGACCCAAACGCCGTCAAGTGGTGGGGCTATATATCCTTTAAACGGAACAAGGTCTGCTTTTCTGTCCCCGGTGCGGAACCAGCTATTTTTGAACCATTCTAAAAATTGCGGGCTGCTAAAATTACTTTCCACCAGGGTAGAATCCGTTTTGATGATATGGGTAGGGATGAGGAGGTTCGGATATTTCCCTTCCGGGCCATAAGTACCATGGCATTTGCTGCAATTTTCATTAAAAATCGCTTTTCCTTGCTGAGCCAATTGGCCGTCAATAGATTTGGGATATTTAGGCGGTTCAATACTGTAGAGGTAAGCCAGCACATCGTAAAAATGGGGGAGTACTTCCGCTGCTTCTGATGTATCGGTAACGGTTAACAGATTAGCAGCCATTAAAAAACGCGGGAAATCACCACGGCCAAACCCATTGTAAAACATGGCGTTTTTCTTTTTTAGCAACCACCAGGCCGGCACATCGGTCGGAATTACGGTTTCAGGTATTTCAAGTCCTGGTTCATCCCGCCATACAAAACTTAGCGGATCCCGGTGTGCTGCCAATACAGCCGTTAACCGATCGGCAATATTTACGCCTTTGCTAGCGGTTACCAGATAAGGAGCCGTTGTTTTTCCTGCTCTTATAAGGTTTGCGGCTGCAGCCCGTTCTTTATCAGACCCCATCATTTTCAATGCCATTTCGCTAAGCGCCATGGTGGCTTCTTGCGGCATGCTGTAATCACTCAAGCTGTTGCCAAGCCCTATAATTACACTATCACCCCAGTTTTGCGCATGGCAAAAAAGACAATTGGGTGCTATCACATTTACACCATTAGGTGCTGCTATATAGGTGAAATCGTACGGAATCCCTTTGTTGTTGCCGGTTCGTCCAAGATCCGATTTTTGAGATCCGAATTTCATGCCTTGTTTATACAATTTTTCAGGGATACCACTTTTTAGGTAATCGCCTGTTACGAGGTATTCATAGCCTTTCTCTGCATCTCCAGGGTATTGAGGTTGTTCCGGAATGGGAACAGGCTTATTGGCACTTAGTATGTCTGATTGGCTCAGTTTTGCCGCACAACCAGATAACAGGACGATAATAATGGTTGTAAAAGATATTTTCTTAGATATCAACATGATGCATACAATAATACGATAAAAACAAGAAATTCCGAAATTGGTTGGGTGCTTCCAGGAGTTACAGCCTCTTTCATCCTTTTACCTCTTGTTTTTTGCGAAGAGGAAAGATGCCGCTTTTCATCGGTTTAATTAAATGCTGATCTTCAGGAAAGCACTTAAAATTCTTTTCGCCTCCCTGCGAGACTTTGTATATTGAGTGGGTAAAATATCAGCTTTTAAATGGCTTCCAGTATCAATTCATCCCAAATCCCGTCCCTGATTTCATTTTTTTTCTGTCAGAAAAAATATTGTGCTTTTGATTTTCATTATAATCTTGAAAATCCAATGCCATTTTTAATATCTTTTCCTAATAATTGATCTTTCAATTTGTCATACTCTTCTTCGCTGATCACTTCCCGGTTTCGTAGAAACTGTAAACGATTCAGTTGCGGTTCGATGGGAAGCATTCTATCAACTTTCGAATATTTTTTATATAAAATTCGTTAGAAGCCTGAATGAGTGTGTTTGCAAAAGTTACAACAGAAGTTTTGTTGTGATTGGAGTAGTATAAAATGACAGGCAATTCATATGTGGAGATTTCAATGGTCTTCTTGCGGTTGAATAGGGAAATAACTATCATTAAAACAGCTATAAGATTGAATGCCAATCCTAATTCAAATACATAAGTTGGGAGCAGCTAACAGCCGAAAAGAAACACAAATAATCCGGCATAAAAAGATTGCCGTTAAATATAGTTTGTACTTTTTTGTTGGCGCCTATTTGTTCCAAAGCTATTTCGTACTCAAGCGCTTCAAAAAGACTTTTACGTTCAATCTTGAGTATTGTTGGTAAAAGTTCAAATTTTTGCTTTAAACCAAAACGTCTGTTATGAAAAGTCATAAAAATGCTTCTTAATTGTGATGAGTAATGATGGGATTATTCCGGTTTTCCTTCTGGGCGCCTCTAAAAACCCATCAGACAAGGCTTGCACATTTCATAACACCGGAGTTTACTTATTGTAAATGAGGATGTTATGAAATGGGCATAACGCAGTATCAGGGGTTTTTAGAGATGCCTTTATTTCTTTTTTAACTTTAAAAGATAATATAGAGCAAACAAGGCGAGGCCTGCATATAACCATCCATCTTTTTGTATAAAAAAATAGCAGCCTAAACAAATAAGGGAGGTTAAGGGCAAAAGGATGCGAAACGGTAGGGCGCTTGCTGAGGGTGCCTTAGCAGCAAAAGGTATTATTTGTTTTAGCTTTTCTTCGAGTTGTACTCTGTGCTCAATGGATGATGGAATTGTTATAGCCTTTAGTGCATTTTCCGGTTGAATACAAATAAGACCATTTTTATATTGATATATGGTTTTAATATCAGAAAACAAAATGGTCTGGTTCGGTTTACCAAGGCATTGTTTGGTCAATTGATTGGATTCTATTTTTAATCTGAATATTTCAGCGGAAGATTGTAATTTCTTCCTAATCCTGAGGATGCTGAATATGCCAAAAGGAATAAAAAATCCAAGAAAAATACATAACCCTACAAGGGGTGTAAGGCTTGGACTGCTAAGGTAATCGTTCATAAATATAGCTGCGAAAGCAAGCCCGATAGTACCAATAATGACAATATAAATGGTGGTGTTTTTTTTAAGGTATTTACGAAAAACAACCGGGTCAATTTTATAGGTTTCCATTAAAGTATTTGAGTTTTGAAGTAAATATAGAAAATGCAAATGAAATGAAATACGGTCTCTTCATACGCTGTCCTCTTATTAGATTTTTTAATCTTCGCAGGAGAACTACAAGGTCCGATTTTTTAAGGAAAGGGCCGATAAGAGTATTAAAGTGTTCTTAGTGACAGAGCCTTTGTGCGTTTGTGTAATGAAAGGGTTTTATAAATTATTGGTATTTAGGAGGGGGTTTTAAAAATAAGTAAAGGCAACATTCTACTATCAATAAGCCTGTTTTACTTTTGCATCCCTTTCAATTGGATAAGTACAAGGGATGAGGACATTTTCTACTATCAGTCGGCCTCTATACACTTAGGCACCCCTCTCCTTGGGAGAGGGGAAGGGGATGCTTGCCGGTAAGCAAGGGGTGATGTGTATTTTTTCATTTAGTCAGCCTCCATATATTTAGGCACCCCTCTCCTTGGGAGAGGGGAAGGGGGTGAGGTACTCATTTTTGCCCATAGAGTTTCAGCATCGCTTTAAGGTCTTCTAAGGTATTGATTTCTCCAGCTTTTTTATCTGTGCGCCAGCGCAACATTCTTGGGAAACGCAGAGCTACGCCACTTTTATGTCTTTTGCTTTCGCTGATACCCTCAAAGCCAATTTCAAAAACCAGCTCGGGTTTTACGGTTCTCACCGGGCCAAACTTTTCAATCGCATTTCTTTTAACAAACGCATCCACCTGTGCAAATTCTTTATCGGTCAGGCCACTGTAGGCCTTGGTAAAAGAAACAAGTTTATCGCCGTCTCTTACTGCGAAAGTATAATCGGTGTACAGGTTGCTTCTTCTGCCACTTCCTTTTTGGGCATAAATCATTACGGCATCAATCGTAAGCGGATCAATCTTCCATTTCCACCATTCCCCTCTGCGTCTGCCCGTGCCATAGGCGGCCTGTTTGCTTTTCAGCATTAATCCTTCCGCACCGTTTTGCCGGGAAGTATCCCGCAACCGGGCCAGCGTTTCCCAATCAGCAAAAGCAATGTTTTCACTCAGGCTGAAACCGGGTAGCTCGATTTTTTCAAAAATATTTTCCAAAAGAGTTCTGCGTCCGGCCAAAGTTTTTTCCCTGATATCCTCCATTTCATATTCCAAAAGATCATACACCCTAAACCCGGCCGGAACTTCTGCAAGGATTTTCTTAGTCAGGTTTTTGCGGCCGATTCTTTTTTGCAATTCTCCGAAAGGAGCAGGCGCATGATCCGGCTCGTTTCGGTAATCGGGAGGTAAAGCAATAATTTCACCATCCAGACAAATCCCGTCAGGTAGTTGGTCAAAAAAAGGTTGAAACTCCGGAAACTTTTCGGTGATCAGTTCCTCGCCCCGGCTCCACACAAAACACTCCCCGTTGCGTTTAATTAGTTGTCCACGGATGCCATCCCATTTCCATTCAGCTTGCCATTCAGCAGGTGCTCCCAATGATTCAGGCTTATCCTCAAGTGGGTAAGCAAGGTAAAACGGATAAGGTTTGCTGTTGTCGGTGGAAAGGGTAGGGTTCAACATCAGCGAATTAAAGCTTGTGGTGGCGGGATCCCATTTGCCACTGATGCGGTGCGCTACTTCGGGTACCGTCAACCCGGTTATGGTTGCCAATGCCTGCACGGGTAAATTGGAAGATACTCCTACCCGAAAATTGGCACTCATCAGTTTATTAAAAACAAAACGGCCAGTAGCATCAAAACGGTTCCAGCAGTTAAGAACAAATGCCTTTTTTTCTTCTTCGGGACTTTTTTGTAAAAGCGTAAACTGTTCAAGCAGTTCCTTAAGCGTGATGGTATCTTCTTCAATTTTATTATCAATGGATGGAGGCAGCAAAAGCGCGATTGTTTCGCTCAGGTCGCCTACCATGCCATAGCATTCAGTAAAAAGCCAGCCGGGCAATCCGGTAATTTCCATAGCCCAGGTTCCCATCAGGTTGCCGCTCACCAATCTTCTTGGTCGCCGACCGGTAAACATAGCAATCGTCCATACTTTATCAGCATCAGGTGCCTTGGTAAAATAGTCTCGCAGCAAAGCCAGCTTTTCCCCCGTTTTGGTGGTTTGCCCCAGCCCGGAAACTAAATTTGAAAAAGCGATGAACGACATATTTTTTGTTTGTGGTTATTTTTTGTTTGGTTACTCCCGCCCAATGCGGGATGGTTATTCTTTGTTTATTGTTTAGTATTTATTGTTGTTTGTGTGTAGTTGCCTAAATAAGGTTTACCTGTTTCAATTGAATTTCAAATATCCGTTTTTTTGTTATCAATTTTTAGGATAAGTTTACTTGATCTATGTGCGGATAGAGACAGGCTCTGCTGTGGAGCAACCTGTCAAGTGCCAAAACCATAGATGCACTGAAAAAGAAAGTACCTGTGTTTATTCGCAGGTATTTTTTTGCTTTCTTTTTTAGGGCGAAAAAAACTTAAAAAACCCAATCATCGTTTTTTTGCCAAAAGCATTTTTCGGAATCCCACTTATATATTTTCATTTTTGGCCGTTCTGCTTCACTCATTTTACCAATCATTTCTTCAAACGCTTTTGGTGTTTTATTATTCAAATTCAGGTGCGGTCTTTCGTCATTATAAAGCCTCATTATCTTTGCTGCCTGTCGGGCAATGTTTCCTTAGGTCAATAAATACTCGAAAAAGTATTTATATTACCAAATCGGGGTATATTTCTACCTGCCGCCCCAAGGTTGTTTTATATGTTTGCCGCCTGTATTTTACCCGATACCCATTTGCAAAGGCGATCTGCTCACACTTATCACGCCCTACCTCTAAACCCAATTCCTGCTTTTGTGCAACATACACTTTTCTGCTGCTCATTTTCTTGTGGTCTTTCCGTATCTTTTTCATAGCACATACGATCAGTTGCGCTTGTTCAGCCCTTGTATTTTTTTGCCTCCGGTACTTGTATGCCAATTGCTTGCTGATGCCCGCTATCGAATAAAGACCAGTCAATTTCAGTATATGTTCTACTCCCTTGTTGGCTCGGTACCATTCGACGCAAGGTTTGAGAAACTTTTTTTTAAATCAATTTGCAGATCAGCACCAGCAAGCTCTATCAATTTATTCAAAAAGTCGAGTTCCATCTGCTTCCGGC
>JBBQXO010000230.1:0-6067 GCA_038209595.1 Chitinophagales bacterium | reverse complement strand
GGCAAAAGAGAAGTATTCACAAACCTTTGCAAATCGCAATATGAATTTGAGCCCGACCACAAAAACATAAAAGCCATTGCAGAGAAACTCGGTTCTCAAAAAAACTCATGGAAATATGTATGGCAGTTATATGCCACAGCTCCCCGCAAATATGCTCAAATAGAAGACTTACTTCGTTTGGCGAAACCTGCTGATTTAGGAACTGGCATTTTTGCATTACCCGATGAGAGTTGGCCACAGGTAAACGAACAGAAAGAAGAAGCATTAGCTCAGGCATTGACTAAGGCTGCAAAACAAGATATAACAAGGGCATTGGCTACATTAAAAGAACTGGAGAAAGAGCAGGGAATTAGAAGGAACTGGGTTTGGTTTGAATTAGGGAAGTCACCATTGGCAGATGCTTTGCATCATCTGTTACAAATGGCTTTAAAAGCTGTTGAATCATTCTCATCATCATCCATTGAAGCAATAAAAAACTACTACACTACCAATGGCTACTTAGTTGACCAATACATGCGTAAGGCATTGGCCACTGTTAAATCAGAGAAAGATAAAATAATTGTAAAATCCATCATCCATATTTTCTACCAACCCTGGTTAGAAAATATCACCAACAAGTTTCAAAAGTTGGTGGCACAGGATGCAAGTATTTTCACTTCACAAACGGCTATGGCAGAAAATGAAACATTTGTTTTGTTTGTAGATGCCTTTAGATATGAATTGGCAGAGGAGTTTTGCAATCGTCTGTCAAGTCAGAATTGGAAAGTTTCTTTACAGGCTGGATGGTCTGCCATCCCCTCCCTAACACCTACGGCAAAACCTAATGTATCACCCATAGCAACGGTTGTTTCAGTGCAAAGTAGTATCGCAGAGTTTCGTCCACAATTACAAAATGGTAAAGACCTGCTTACTCCCGTATTTAGAGATGCATTAAAAGTTGCAGGTTATACATTAGTAACGAATGCAAGTGATATTAAAAGTGAAGGTAAATATTGGCAGGAAATAGGTGATATAGATACCAGGGGCCATGAAGAACAGGCTGACATGGTAAAAAGAATTGAAGAATTATTTGATCAGGTACAGGAAGCATTGGATGTAGCTTTTGAAAGAGGGATTAAGAAGATAAAGATTGTAACAGATCATGGCTGGTTACTGCTCCCTGGTGGACTGCCTAAAACACAACTCAATGCAGGTTTAACCGAAACCCGTTGGGGTCGTTGTGCTTTGATTAAAGCGGGGGCTACAACAGATTTATTGCATCTGCCCTGGCGTTGGAATCCTGCCATTTTTATTGCTTATGCACCCGGCATCAATTTCTTCAAAGCCAATGTAGAATATGCTCATGGTGGTATTTCCATACATGAATGTTTGGTACCAACGCTGCTAATAGAAAACCCCAATGTGCTAAATATTGAAGCTGAAATAAGAGTGGTAAAATGGGTAAACCTCAAATGCACCATTCAAACCAGTGACGTACCAGATGGTTATTCAGTTGACATTCGCACTAAGTACAATGATGGTAAAACATCTATTGTTTTATCCAAAAGCAAAACCCTTATTGGAAATGAAGTAACGCTGATGGTAGATGATGCAGCAGAGCATCAGGCAGCAACCATCGTATTGCTGGATGAGAATGAAAGAATTTTAGATAAAAAACCAACTACGGTAGGTGGTTAAAAATATACGATTATGGAATTAGACAACATAGACCAATTAGCCGCAAAGGCATTTGAAGGCTACATCGTAAGAAAAGATTTGCTGGAGCAGTTCCGTAAAACGTTTCCAGTTCCAACTTATGTAATAGAATTTTTGTTGGGCCGGTATTGTGCTACCACCAACGAAGCGGAAATTCAGGAAGGACTTGAAATTGTTAAGAGGCAATTACAGGACAGAACGGTGAGGCCAGGTGAAGAGGAGTATTTCAAATCAAAAGCAAGAGAAAAGGGTTCTATTAAAATTATTGATCTGCTTACAGCAAGATTAGATACAACAACAGATAGCTATTTGGCCACCTTACCCAGCCTGCAATTAAATAAAATACGTATTTCATCGGAACTGGTAAACAGCAACGACCGCATGCTTACGGGTGGTTTCTATGCTGAAATAGAAGTGGAATACGATGCCGTAGAAGCACAGGAGAACAATGGCAGGCCATTCAGGATTTACAATATTCGCCCCATACAGTTATCGCAACGTAATGTGCTGGAAGTGCTGTACAAAGGGCGCGAATTATTCACATTGGATGAATGGAAAGATTTTCTGATCAGAGGAGTGGGAATGGAACCATCTGCTTTATCCGAAAAGGCAAAGAATGTTTTATTTGTAAGAATGATTCCATTTGTAGAGCGAAACTTCAATCTTGTGGAATTAGGCCCAAGGGGTACCGGTAAATCCCATTTATACCAGCAGATTTCGCCATACTCACATCTTGTATCGGGTGGTAAAGCTACGGTTGCCAAAATGTTTGTGAACATGGGCAATGGGGAGCGTGGACTGGTATGCAAGTACGATGTTGTTTGCTTTGATGAAGTTTCCGGCATTTCATTTGACCAGAAGGATGGAGTAAATATTATGAAAGGTTACATGGAAAGTGGAGAGTTTAGCAGGGGTAAAGAGCCCATCAGGGCAGATGGCGGCATAGTTATGGTAGGCAATTTCGATGTAGATGTTGAGCATCAGCAGAGAATAAGTCATTTGTTTGGCCCAATGCCTAAAGAGATGCGTGATGATACCGCCTTTATGGATCGCATTCATGCTTTCGTTCCGGGTTGGGATTTCCCCAAGCTGAGCAAGTCACATTTTACATCCCATTTTGGTATTGTAAGTGATTTCCTGGCTGAATGCTGGACCCGATTGAGGGATACAAGTCGCTTATCTACCGTTCTGCCACGGATAGATTATGGTGGTGCTTTAAGCGGAAGAGATACTACTGCGGTAAATAAAACACTGAATGGTTTATTGAAACTTATGCAACCTGATCCAAACGCGCCTATTTCCGACGAGTTGCTGGAATGGTCGGTAAAAATTGCACTGGAATATCGTAGAAGAGTAAAGGAGCAGCAAAAACGGATTGGATCAGCGGAATTTAGAAATACCCACTTTAGTTACCGGATTGGTGAAAACGGTGTAGAAACATTTGTAACTACTCCTGAAATTCATAGTGAGAATACAATAGGCGAAGACCCAATGCCACCAGGTCAAATCTGGACGATGAACATGGGTGGTGGCCAGGAAGAGTCAACCGGACTTTACAAAATTGAAATTAACTCTGGCCCAGGCTCGGGCGTAAAAATTCTGAATAGGCCTGCACCACCGGCTTTTCAGGAAGGCGTAAGGTATGCAGAACAAAACCTATATAGCAAAGCTAAAGAGTTGATTGGGGACCGGGAACCCCGTTCACATGAATTCTCTGTGCAGCTCCGTGCATTTGATGCATCTAAAAGTGGAAACGGCATGGGTATGGCTGTACTAATAGGCTTGTGCAGTTCCATTCTTGAAAAGAATATTAAAGGCGGGCTGGTGATTGTAGGCCAACTAAACCTTGGCGGGTCATTAGATACTATTTACAATGCTGTAAACCTTGCGGAGCTGTCCGTTGAGAAAGGAGCTACCACATTGCTTATTCCTCTAAACGCCAGAAAACAATTGAATGAACTTTCGGATGACATGATTACCAAAATCAATATTCAATATTATACAGATTTAAAGGATTGTTTAATTAAGGCACTATTAGATTGAATTATTAACTAATAAAAATAAATATGAAAAAGTATCAATCCAAAATGAAAGGAGAATATTTTGTAGATGCTGCAAAGTCTGCGGAAGATTTTGGTACTCAATTAGAAAACGGTGAGCATACTCCATGGCTTGTAGATAGTGGTATTTATAGGAAAGCCGATAATGAAGCAGAATCTATAATTAAATGTGATTTTCCTGATTCTAAGGAATATTTAAAGGGTTATTGCTATCCGGATACCAAGTTCTTCGGGAAATATCACTATTCAGTTACTTCAGGGCGTAAGCCAGTGGAATTGAGAGGGATTTTTATTGAGCATGATGACTGTATTCAATTGTTCGGCGAAGAACATGATGAGGATGGAATGAGATATTTTTGTTTGATTTTGTATTTTAATGATTAAAAGAGGGTGTTAAATAAAAAAGCAGCTAGAATATTAGGGTGGCCAAGGTTTTGATCCTGGGATCCATGAGCATCGGCAGTGCCATCATCGGTTCCGACAACCTGTGTGTACCTTCAGGTTGCTACCGATAGTGGTGCAAGGAAAGTATTGATACCCGCTGTAAATATGGCACAATTAGGCAAAGTACCTGAATACCTTATATCAAAATTCAGTTTGGTGGTATACTCCCATCCGGTAGATGCGGCGTTTAAGGCGATGAGGTTTGAGTAAGTGAAATGGGTAGTAAATTGGTAATTTCTCTAATAAAATCAAGGAATCCTCAAAAAAATTACAAGAATCATAAATTATTTTAACTTACACTTTCTGTTACCTAAAACCAATTATCTTTGCAGTGGAAATTACTTTTGCACATAAAAAACTAAGGAACATTGCCAATGATGATCGGAAAATGGTGCAGGAATTTGGCCTGCAACAGGCCAAAATTTTAAAAAGAAGGCTTACTCAATTGGAAGATGCAGCAACACTGGAAGAAACAAGGCACTTACCTGGTAACTATCACGAATTAACGAATAACCGTAAAGGCCAATGGGCCTGCGACCTAGATCAGCCATACAGGCTGATTTTCACACCACATGAAAATCCAATCCCCACTAATCCATCAGGCCAGTATATATGGTCAGAGATAACAGGTATTGAAATTCTTGAGATAATTAACTACCATAAGGAGAGATAACTATGACCAAACAAAACCAATATTTCCCTCAGTCAGTACCACATCCAGGTGAAACCTTGGAAGAAAAGCTCGAAGAAATGAAAATGGGTCCAAAGGAATTTGCCCTTCGCACAGGAAAGCCAGAAAAAACTATTACAGCCATTCTTAAAGGCGATAGTTCCATTACCCCCGATATGGCAGTTCAGTTTGAAAATGTTACTAAAATACCTGCACATTTTTGGATGAACCACCAAATGGGCTATGACGAATATATTGCAAGAAAAAAGCGTAAGGCAGCCATTGACGATGCCGTGGCATGGGCGAAAAATTTTCCACTGACCGACATGATAAAAAAGGGTTGGCTGCCACCTGCGGCAACCATTCAGGCTAAAACAATGGAAATACTTGCATTTTTTGGATTTTCTAATCCTGATGCCTGGGAAGAGTATTATTTCAAGCAACAACTCAAAGTTGCCTTCCGAATTTCCTTGGCACATACCAAAGAACCTTATGCTATTTCGGCATGGCTTCGTAAAGGCGAATTGCAGGCAGCAGCGTTAAAAGCATTGGAATATTCTGAAAAAAAATTTAAGGATGCCTTACCTCAATTGAAGTCCCTAATGGCAGAGCATCCAACAGACTTCTTTAATCAGTTACAAAGAATTTGTTTGGAAGCTGGTGTAAAGGTGGTACATACTCCATGCATAAACAAAGCGCCGATAAATGGCTCTACCCGTTGGATAAACGATACTCCATTAATTCAACTAACAGGTCGCTATAAACGCAACGATAGCTTCTGGTTCACCTTCTTTCACGAAGCCGGGCATATTCTATTACACGGCAAAAAAGAAATTTTCCTGGAGAATCTTGAATACTCTGATAAGGACAAAGCAAAAGAAAAGGAAGCCGATTCCTTTGCCATAAAATGGACATTCACTGAGGAGCAAGAATTGGAAACCTTGGCCTCAACACCGCTAACCAAAGAACGAATCAAGTATTTTGCTCAAAAATTCAATACCCACACAGCAATTATTATAGGCCGTCTGCAGCATAAGAAAAAAATCCCCTATTCATTGGGTAGTGAGTATATCGAACCTGTTATTTTTGAATAGACAGTCATATAAAAAATGTAATATATCTCTCTACAACGCACACTTTAATTTACCGGACTGCCTCAATATTTTAATCTATTTTTTGAAAATTATTACCCCATATT
>JBBQXO010000229.1:0-6105 GCA_038209595.1 Chitinophagales bacterium | reverse complement strand
GCATGAGCTTGCTTGCGGCAACTGCTTAAAATTCCATAATGCCGTATGCGTACAAACCCTTTGGGAACTATATGCATAGCAAAGCGACGAATAAATTCCATGCCATTCAATTCCATGGTTTTTGTAACGGCACCATGCTTGAAGTCTTTGTTCGTAAAGCTTACTTTACCATCGGCTACGCTTTGTAACCGATGGTTGTTATGGCTATTTTGTGGGTGTAACGCCCAAGGTATTCTACCACACTATGTGTACTATCAAAAGGCTGTTTGGCAAAAACTACCCAATGATGCTTGTATAATGCTTTTAGCAGTGCAGGTGTGCATGCATCTGGCAATGCCGCTTTAAGCAGGGCAAACCGCCTGCGACAATGCCCACTGGGTTCCCCGCTGAGACAAGGCATCACAGTTGTTACCTTCAAATAAATAAACCTGTGGACGTTGACTGCTGATGTAATCCTGCAATCCACGCTTGAGCAACTTGCCTATGGGCAATATGCGGTCTTTGCCGCCCTTGCCCGCCTTACATATAATTGCATGCGCTACATATCTATATCCCCTGCTTTTAGGTTGCGTACCTCAGCACAGCGCAGCCCACAATCGTAGCATACAGCTATAATCAGCCTGTGCTTTAGCAGCGTGCATACAGAAAGAAGTTTCTTTACTTCAATATCGTTAAGCACGATGGCTAATTTTTGGGGTCGCTCAATGGAGGGTAACCTAAATTGGGTGTACGGTAAGTCGCGCATTTTACAGGCGGTACGCATACCATACACCGTAAACTTAAAAAAGGTAGCAGATGGGCTGCCATTACTTTTTACCAGATGCAGATAATCGAGTACCTGCTCCTGATCAAGCTCAGTAGGTAATAAATTATAGTGAAGTGCTAAGTGGGTAAGATGACGCCCATAATTGGTAAGCGTACTTTTGCTTTTGCCGCCAACATTTAAATGCCGCTCCAAATCGGCATATAGTTTATCGAATCCATTAACTTTATCGCAGGCTTGCTGCACAATGGTTACATAATCATCAGCCCGGGTACCACGACTGGTAGTTTCTTTGTTTTGAATTTGATTTAATTTTAAAATGATTTAATCTTGCAAAACAAAAGCTTCTGATTATATCAGAGGCTAAAACTACCGATAGGTTTAGTACAACAGCGGTTTGGCAAAAATGGCGGTTTAGTGGTAAAATGAAGCTTTGTATCCACTATTATGCGAAGTTTGCTTCCTTCTATCTTTTTATTACCATCAATACCTTTGGCCTAACCACTTATTGAACTCATCCGAACACTTGCGCTATCAAGGAAACCAACACTGTATGTTTCGTTTTTTTCTTTTGTTTACGCAGTTTTATGCGTAAGGTTTGATGTGCTATTTCAATAATACCAACCACTGTCCATATTCTATAATACCAATATACTGTTTGCCAGGGTCCATAAACAGGGTGATGAAGACGCCATTGGCAAACTATTTTGGTTAAATAACAAATGTCTTCCCATATTTTTCAAAGCTCCCACTAAGGATTACGACGAACGGTAATTATTCTTTCAATAACTTGCCATAGAAAAGCGATTGAGAAATGATAAGTTTTATCGCATTTCCTAACATCCGAATATTTTTATTCATAATTTTTTTTGTACACTTATCCACAACTATACTTGCAGAAAACACTTTGAAATGCCGCCTTAAAAATAAAGCGGTATATTTAACGGGTAACATTCTTTGACACGTTATTTGACCGATGACATAAAACTATCAAATGATCAAACTCACCAAAATATTTTATATACTTACCGGTTTAATTATTTACTTATTGGTTCGCAGCAACACCATACACGCTGCTCCTTGTTTCTTTATTGACACCACAAAGCATTGGACGTTACCACCTTTCCCAAAATCCCTTTCTTTCGCCGGGGAAAAGGTGCCTTTTGAAAAACAGGATGTAAAAGAATACTTTGACAGGAGTTATACGCAGATTTATTACCAGACCGGGTTCTTGATGAATATTATGAAACAATCTTCCAGATGGTTTCCGTTAATTGAAGAAAGGCTGAGAGCGAAAGGAATCCCCGAAGATTTTAAATATGTATGCGTGGCAGAAAGCACATTGCAAAATCTGATTTCGAAAGCGGGCGCTACAGGTTTCTGGCAATTTATGAGCTACACAGCACCGGGCTATGGCTTGCAGATGAACACAAACGTAGATGAAAGATATAATGTTTTAAAATCCACCGATGCCGCCTGCGCTTATTTTAAAACCGCCTATAACAAATTCGGCACATGGACCGCAGCAGCAGCATCTTTTAATTGTGGTATGGGAAAATATAATGAGCAGGCTACTTTTCAGCAAACAAAAAATTATTATGATCTGTATTTGCCTGAAGAAACCAACAATTACATTTATCGCATCTTATCTTTCAAATACATACTTGAAAATGCAAAGGCCTTTGGTTTTGAAATAGAAAAAGAAAGGCTTTTTGCACCTCACGACACAAAAATACTGCAGGTAAATTATTCAATAAACAACCTTGCTCAGTTTGCTTTAGATAATGGTACTACTTATAAAGTTTTAAGAATTTTAAATCCCTGGTTGAGAGGGAGAAGCCTTATAAGCGGGGGTAAAACCTATAATATTCTTTTGCCGGCATCAAAACCTCCCACTAAACTCAAATAGCTTTATTTGATCTCCTGAGATTACCGGCAAAGGAAGTATTACTAAATTACTTCACACCGAACAATATTCAACGTTGGATCTGTTATATGGCTTACCTGCCTGCACATACTGTTGACAAAACAAAAATAGTTTGGGCATTTTCCCTGTTTACGGATGAAGAGATTACTTTATTTGCAAAAGGAAAACTTTTTTTGCGGCTATGAAAAATCCGGCGGTTATTTCATTAACTTAGAAAACACAAACGGATTCGATTTTTCCGTGTAATCTTTCAAAGCTGCCGCTTTGGGGGTTATAGGAGAATTCAACGGCTGGAAAAAGAAACGGCAACCGCTGTATGTCTGCTTGCATAAATCCGGTATTTGGGAAGGACTTTAGAAAATGTAAATCAAAATCACGACAGGAAAAAGAACGACGAAGGAATGACGGCACCAACCCAAAAGACTGCGTTTTGAGTTCCAAATAAAATTTAGTTATTAATGAAGGTTTAGTGCTTCAAATCAAGTTTTGTCGTAAATGTTGCGCCACTTTTTGTAGCTGCAAACCGTTGTGCGTCTCTTTGTGGAGCTTCCTAAAACCTGCATCTTACCTTATAATTTTACCATGACGATTAATATTAAAAAACGATTAAGACTTACTCTTCTTTTCAGCTTGACATTTTTAATGATAACTGCTTTTAGCCAAACAAAAAGCGCAGGTGAAATAATTGCCTAGTGAGGTTCCAAAATGAAAATAAGGCCTGACATGGCCATTTGTTCACTTGTAATTGAAAAAGCCGACACAATTGAATCTAAGTACCTGACTTCAACTATTTAATCACTATGGGGCGGTGGTTCCGAGCAGGAAGTTCAATGAATCCCTGCCCTTTACTAAACTTTCTACGTTAACAGTAAATTTGTAGCACCCTATGAACTTAAAATATATTTTCTTCGCGGCAGTTTTATTGACAACCTTTTTGTCATGTAGAAATCACTTTTACAAAATAAAAAGTACACATAGTATTTCTACAGTAAATAATAATGTTTGTAAAAAACTTATTGGTAAAGTAGTTCTTTATGCAATCTTTGTTGACACTAAAGAAACCCATCCCTGGACTGCTTACGATATAAAGACAACTTTGGACTCATTACAAAAATCAATAGAATGGATTACTGCCAAAGCTAAAGAATTTAATATTGACGTACCATTGATGTTAAGTATCATGAGAACAATAAGGTAATTCCAATTTCGCAAAACTTATACGAAAGAACATTATCCAGGACTTTATTCATACCAAACATAGTTGCAGGCATTGAGAGTTTGGACGATTGGTCAAATGCTATTACAAAAAAAGCAGGGAACTCTTTCGGCCCTGACCAATCCGCTGTAGTAAAAACAAAAAATATAGTTAATAATAGAGAAAGATTAATTGCAGGGCTTCGAGACATTCATTCAACTGACAATGTTGTGGTGATGTATATTTTAAACAATTATCACCAAGAGGAAATGTCACTGGCAATACATACAGGAATATCAGACAAAACAGAATACTCAATTGCTAGTTTTAAAAATCCAGCAGTAATGGCTCACGAATTTTTACACATTTTTGGTGCTATAGACTTGTACATGTCGCCATTTGACAGGAAGAAAAGAGCTTTAAAAAATAAAGTCAAAATAATGGAAGCCTACCCAAATGAAATAATGGCCTTTACATATAGACCAATTGAAAATCCAGAGATTTCACCCATGACAAAATTCTTTTTAGGGTGGACAGCGGAACTTAATGACAAGTCTAAAACCTTAATATTCGGTAAAAAGATAAAGATTTACAAGTACTAACAAAATCTGCTGTTAATAGTACATTGCCACAAATCAGGGTTTGAAGTTGTTATCTTCTGTTTCGGCAGGACGAGCATCTTTGGGCTTTTGTTTGTTAAATTTTACTTTTATATCTTTACATACCCACCGGCAGCTACCGTTTGGACACAAAATAAGGCATAATCTTGCATAATGGAATTACTAAGTCATAGCCCCGATTTTAATGGATTGCTAGATGATAAGCGTTTGGAACGTCGCGCTCATCTTTTATCCACGTCTTTGGTTTTAGGTAAGTCTTCGAGTGTTCACGCTGCTACTCAATCAGAAGCCGAACAGAAGGCTTTTATTGATTTTTGGATAATCAGCGTGTTACAGAAGACCATCTAATTACCGAATTAAGTCGTCGTTGTTGAAATAATTCTGCTGATAAGGATATTTGGGCTATACAAGATAGTAGTTCTATTGGGTTAAACAAGCAGGCTAATCGGATTACGGCAGATAGTGGGGTTGGTTTGGTGGGTAATAAATTGGGATAAGGATTTTTAAGTCACACCAGTCCGGTACTTGATGCTAATAGGCAAACTATTCTCGGTATAGCAGATCATCAACTATGGCATCGTACGGAAGATAAGGCCAACAATACCACTAAGATTTACAAAGGCCAGCCCATAGAGGAAAAGAAATCTTATAAATGGATAAAGGCCAGTAACAGCATCAAAAATAAAATGCAAAAGCCCTGAACCATTCGGGTTGGGGCTTTTGGCTATACACTGTTCAGCGTCGCCGGGTCTTTAGGTAGTTTTGTAGCATTTATAGGGTACCAACAGCTCGATTTCATTGGGTTTTGCCACAAATATGGTGGATAATCAAAGGCGAAGCCGAAACCTTAAAAGGGAAACTAGACCGTTTTGCCGCATGTATAGTTGGATAATCAATCTTCAACAGTCCTTTCAGCCGGAAGGCAGTGGCTCAATCCTTAGGCAGTCACAGTAGTAGTAGGCAGCCAACCAAAAAGTATAGTATGAAAAGAATTATCATCCGGGATAATCAAAAATGCATATTTTAGCATTGAAAAAATATTTCCAAAATGTGCTATGTGGAACACATATTTACAAAGGCGCACTAAGCTATACTGATAATCAATAGATTAAAAATTAGGCATTGAGAATGAGTTCCACATATTTACGAGTTGTGTGCAATGGTAACGGACAACAGTACACCAATAAATGAACGTCAAAAAGGACCGAATACGCTTTAAAATGAAACGATATAATGACTAAGTCAGAAAAAATAAATAATTCGGTTTTTGACAACGCCTATCTAAGCGTTTACATAAACGACTATGTCAAAAAATTTCGACATTTCAATTCAGATGAATTTATTATTAGCATTTATGGACTTAAAAAGTTCATAAATGAAGGCGACATGGTTTTAGTTAGGTTTTTCGAGGAACTCAAACAAAATAAAATCACCATCGAAAATGAAAGTAACAAAGAAAGTGTAAATGAAATCGACATTACTTGCAAAAACATAACAAAGGACACTTCATACAACTTTAAACATCAAGTCCAATATTTACCATCCATAATAGACATTTCATGTAAGACCGAAATACCTGTAGTTGGAATAATTATAACCA
>JBBQXO010000228.1:0-6125 GCA_038209595.1 Chitinophagales bacterium | reverse complement strand
CGCATTTCGTCTCTATCAAGTATAATAAAGGAAGTCTTTATATAAGCGATTTATAAAGGTACCTGTAAAGATGTTACTATTTATTTTCAATAAATTGACTTTTGTTTATCGAAAGCGATTGCTTTATTTTTTCAAAAAAATCAATTAGTTATGAGTTTTGGTACTTTTTATTATCCCATGCCGGTGAATGAACCTATTAAAAGCTATGCGCCGGGATCACCGGAACGCGAAGAGCAACAAAAGGTGCTGGCTGAGTTGAAGAAAAAGGAAATAGATATTCCTCAATATATTGGAGGAAGGTCTGTCCGCAGCGGCGACAAGCGCCCGATTCATCCTCCCCATGAGCGGGCATTTCTTTTAGGGCATTATCATGCCGGTGAAGCCAAGCATGTAAACATGGCTATTGATGCGGCATTAAAAGCCAAAGCCTCTTGGGAAGCAATGGCCTGGGAAGAGCGTGCCGCTATATTTTTGAAAGCGGCTGATTTATTGGCTACCAAATACCGGTATCATATTAATGGTACTACCATGCTTGGGCAAAGCAAGAATGTGTATCAGGCCGAGATAGATGCAGCCTGCGAACTGATCGATTTTATCAGGTTTAATGTTCATTTTCTCAGCGAAATTTACCGGCAGCAGCCCATCAGCGCACCCGGTATGCACAACCGCATGGAGTGGAGAGCATTGGAGGGTTTTGTACTCGCTGTTACGCCGTTTAACTTTACAGCTATTGGTGGTAACCTGCCTACAAGCGCTGCCATGTGTGGTAATGTTGTGGTATGGAAATGCGCCAATACCCAAATCTATTCTGCTCAAATGTTTATGAAAGTGCTTCTGGAAGCAGGTTTGCCGGATGGGGTAATCAACCTTGTTTTTGTAGATGGACCTACCATTGGCGAAATTTGTTTTAATCATCCCGATTTTGCAGGGGTGCATTTTACCGGCTCTACCGGTGTATTTAACCATATGTGGGCCACCATAGGTGCCAATATGCCCAAATACAAAACATACCCGAGAATTGTAGGCGAAACGGGCGGAAAGGATTTTGTGTTGATCCATAAATCGGCAGATGTAGATGCTGCAGTGACTGCCCTTGCAAGAGGATCTTTTGAATACCAAGGGCAGAAATGCTCTGCTGCAAGCCGTGCCTATTTACCAAGCAATATTGCCGACCGTATAAAGACCAAACTAGTTGCTGAAGTAGAAACCATGAAGATGGGAACCACCGAAGATTTTGGTAATTTTATCAATGCGGTAATTGACGAACGCAGTTTTGATAAACTGAAAAAATACATTGATGCGGCCAAAAAAGACCGGAAGGCAAAAATATTAACCGGAGGCAATTGCAGTAAAAAGGATGGCTTTTTTATTGAACCTACTATTATTGAGGTAAAGGATCCGAAATATGTAACTATGTGCGAGGAGCTTTTTGGCCCCGTACTTACGATTTATACGTATCCGGCAGATGACTTTGATAAAGCAATGACGCTTGTAGACACTACCTCACCGTATGCACTTACCGGTGCTGTGCTGGCGCAGGACAGGTCGGCCATTGAATTGGCAACCAATAAATTAAGGAATGCTGCAGGGAATTTTTACGTAAACGATAAGCCTACCGGAGCAGTAGTGGGTCAACAGCCTTTTGGCGGAGCGAGGGCAAGTGGTACCAACGATAAAGCGGGTAGCATGCTAAACCTCTACCGTTGGTTAAGTGCAAGAACCATCAAGGAAACCTATAATCCTCCAACTGATTATCGTTATCCGTTTTTAGTAAGCTGAAAAAAAAATAAAATCATTACGTCAAGCTGACGTTTGGCTTTCTCCTTTTCACCATCAGGTGTCTTTTTCTTAAAAAAAAGAAAAAGACACCTGATTTTTTTTGTGCCTGCCCAAACCAAAGAAAACCAGCAATCGTACCTGTATAAAACGCACGATAATGAAATAAACAAATTTAAAGAAATGGAGCATCCGCATAGCAGTTTCGCCAGGTGTTCTTCTATTGGTTCTTTCAACGGTACTTGCCGTGCATATTTATCAGGTTACAATAAGCCTAAAGGAGGCGTTGATGGCTGGCAGTTGGCACGTATTGATTTTAAGGAGTAAATAAATAGTGTACAGGTAGCGGAAATAAGAAATGTTTTACACGCTCAAAAAGGCATTAAACACAGCCTTTTCAATGCCAAGGATGATGTGGTGGTATATGCCTTTGATCCTACTAAGCAACAATCTGAAGCAGTGTTCAATGTGTTGCAAAAGGAAACACCTTACAAAACAGAAAGGTATGTTGTGAGTGCCGGAGATCTTGCGGGATCCTGCCCGGTAATCAATAAAAATTCAATTACTTATAGAATAAGTTCTGGTTTTCAAAAGCTTTTTAAATCCAATTAATTACCGTTAAAAATTAAGTAGAAAATCCAAAATGTAATGAAAGTTAGCGCCTTAGCGCTGTTAGGATTCTCCCTTTCACTCGGTGCCTGCAAAAAGACAAAAATAATGATGCTGAAGTAAGTCTTTATTCGAAATTAGGTGGCAGTACCATGGTAGCAGATCCGGATAATGCCGGAACGATGATTGAGCAAGGAAGACTTGGACTAAGAAGTGTGGTGGACAGTACCATCTTTGTAATTGCCGGAACGCCTTCTTTGCAACCTTATTTTGCTTCCCTGCTTTCGGAAGTAGGAGCTGGAAATATGACAGGTTTTGCTGCTTTAAGTGGAGATCTGACTGATTTTTTCTCTGTAGCAACCGGTTCTACTTCGGCTTCGTATACAGGATTGAGTATGGCTGCAGCGCATGTCCCTGCCCTTAATTCGTGTAGGGCACTAAAAAGCGATAATGCCGCATACGATGCCTTTGTAGGAGCGGTGGTAACCGGCGCACAAAAAACAACGTACCAAATCCTTTGATACAGGAAGTAGGCGCGCTGCTCGAAATATTAAGAACGACAATTGTTCAACGATAGATCAGGTTTCATTGGTGGGTTTTGTTTGAAAAAAAGCCCGTTCGCCTATTGGCGGGCGGCTTTTTTATTGTTTAAATTGGGGATTGAGTCATCCAAGATAAATAAATGGAAGGATTATTGGACGTGAACTACCCGTGTAGTACTGTGTGGCTAATCCTGATTTGCAAACTTAGGTTATCGCTAAACATTTATTTTTTTATGAACAAAAGGACGAGATAGTAAACGTTGTTGTGGGCAGATTTAACAACTTCCTTAATGATATAAAACAGCAGCCAAAAGAAATATTGAGCGAATTTTAATTAAAAAACCAAGTGTAAAATTTAAGTATTTGTTTTTTCATTTAGTAAAACATTCACTGTTAAAGTTTAAAGACTTCTTTGCTAATAATGTGGCTATGCTGTAAATGAGAAAGCTGACAAAGCGGGCTTTTTCACTTACCATACTTTTATAATTCCTGACTTTATCCCTTCGCCCCTAATTTCAAGAATAACGGTATCAGTTAGATATGGTTTTTTTAAATATCCCCAAACAGCATTGGAACTATCAAATTTACTCAATTGATCACGTCGAATAAATACGCCTATTGCTTGGGTGGGCCCGGAATTAAAACTTAAACGAAAAGGATACTTTGTTCCTTCCATTAGAATGGTTTAATGTAATGATTTATGCCCATGTGTAAAAGCTTTTTCTATAAAAGCTTCAAAGAAGAAGTTCGGGGCTGAAAAGCTATCTACTTCATAATTCAGTTTCTTTACAAATACCCCACGCTTTACCGACTCCGCAACTGGATCAGACATCTTTCGGAATAACCAATTTTGTTCACCGTAAGAAGCATCTGCCAAAAAATTATAAAAAAGGTAAAATCCGCAACCTGCCAATAAAAGTGTTAAGATTATTTTCACTACCGACTTCATGCTATTAAAATTTATTGATTCTCCAAATCAGGCAAATCCTCATCAAGTGGATGTACGATAATTACTTGGTTTCTTCTGCCTTTTATTTTTTCACCTCCAAAAACTGAGATATACAAATTTACCCTATCAATGTTATTTGTCAGGAAGCTAGTCCAAAGATTTGGCTCCATTTGAGTTAAAGCACTTTGATCAATTAAGCCGTGTGCTAACCCTATCCTGCTTGATGCTAATGAAGAATATGCTGCCTTACACACATCAATGCATGAGCTTCCAAAGACAGAATATATTTTAAATCCAGCAACTTCTGCAGCCTTCGCTTTCATTGCCCTATCTTCCTCGGGTGTTGTTTTTATAGCCATATAGCAGTCGTACTTTTGAGGGTGAAAACCATTTGCATTATTTGCATCAACTACCAATTGGTTAATATCAGTTTCATTACCTAAGGGTGTACCAATATCCGGTTTAAATGATTCACCCTATGCTCCATGTTCTTCTGTTCCATTTAAAGAATAATAAAACCACCCATCTGTTGGATTACCAATAATTACTGCTGCATGCCCAGCACCTTTAGCATCAGTGCTAGCGTTAAGGAATATAATATCCTTTCCATTAGTATCAATGTCATTAATTGGATTATTAGCTACATAATTATAAGGTGTTAACTTAAGGTAAAAATCAGCCACTGGGTCGATTTGAATAAATCGCCCGATTTGATGGTCATGCTGCCTGGCATGAAAATCATAAATATCAAGACCTGAATAATCAGAGAACTCTTGGCTTTGCAATTCCTTGAAAGAAAACTTGTTCTTATTCTCCAGCTTCCCTGCTGCCTTACTGCTTATCCCGGCCATCGTTAGTCCGAAAGGATAATAATGCGTCTCTTCCTATACCTACCCAAAAATTTTCAACCTAACTGTAGCGTACTATGCAGCTGGGAAAACAGTACGCTGCTTCTCATCAAAGAACTCAACGAAACACAAATCCCTTCCGGCATTATGACCTTTATGTATGGTTGGTTGTGTTACATAATTCAAATTTAGGGAAAAGGCTTAACCTAAGGAAATTGAAATTTTAAAAATAAAGTGTTCTGCTGTTGAGTAGAAATTTGGGGTGATCTTTAAAGCCGAAGTGAATGCATCCGGCAGCAAAAGGTGCCGCTGACAGCAGATATCCTGAACAGGATTGCCGATGTATTAAATACCTCCGTAGATTTTTTGATTATTGGCGACAGCGTAGAAAAGGAAAAGCTACCCTGAAAAACAGTGAACTACTCAATACCCTCAAAGAAATTGATGTAATGTCTGAAAATGAACAAAATATGCTCCTACATTATGTGAACGCTTATATCAGGGATTTTGAGGCAAGAAAGGCGTATGCCTTGTAATATTCGCAAAGAAATGAAGTGGAACCTTTTCCTATTTCCTGCCCAGGATACCATTTGCTACATCAATAATGATTTAACAATTTCAAGATTTAGAAAGACTTTTAATAAAACAAGACTAACACCAATAAAAAAAATTATCAAAAATTTTTTTCTATGAACTATTGCTTTTTTTAATTCATCTTTTAGTCCGGTATTATTTAAAGGATTAGCGAGTTCCGTTTTCATATCAGTTAAGGATATGTAAACCCTTTTTTTATATTTAGGATTCTTTATGTCCCGAAATATTATGCCTGATTTATCGGATATTTGAAAATAGAACATCCCTATTAAAACTGCATACAAAATAAGATTTAGAAAAAATAATATATACACGAAAAAAATCTATTTTGCTTTGGATTTTATATATTTCATAGCCTCATTAAGACTACCCATTTTTTGCATAAATGTATATGAACCATAAATGTACACGCCTCCTAAACCGCCTATTGTACCAGCTTGAATGGGTAACCCAATGGTAAAACCACTCCCAAAACCATTTAAATCTCCATGGTTATCAAAGTATAATGGAGAATTGTATTTCGCTTAAATTGCAAAACCAAATCCCACAGATAAAGTAGCTACTAGTCCTGCATTCCATCCCCATCCCGAACAAATCATTTATGTTATCTGCTGTGGATGCCCCAGCACTCCAAGAAGTTGCGGCACCAAGAATAAAACCAAGTCCTAAGGAAGTTGATTCATAAACTCCTATATTACCATGAGTATCAAAAGCAACACCTACTGCAACTGACCCTTCAACAATTAAACCAGCCCTGCCTTCATATTGTATAAAATAAGAACTACCATTACCTTTAATGCCACTATA
>JBBQXO010000227.1:0-6152 GCA_038209595.1 Chitinophagales bacterium | reverse complement strand
ATGGGGGCGCTCGGCCTTGTGCTCGGTAACCGTGCCGATACCGGGGTGCTCTTTGATGCCGGAGAAAAATGCTTTGTAGAAGCTGTTTTTGCTCATACCGATCGCCCTGCAATCCGGCAGGTGCTTGAAACCCTCGACCTCGATACCGAAGACACCCTGATGCTCCGCCGCGAAATTGCCGCCAATGGCAAAAGCCGCAGTTTTGTAAATGATACCCCCGTTACTCTGCAAGGCCTACGTGAAGTGGCATCCTTGCTGGTAGATCTTCACCGGCAGTTTGATACCCGGGCCCTGGGCAACGATGCTTTTCAATTTGAAGTGCTCGATGCATTGGCAGGTAATACAGAACAACTGAAAGCTTATCAGGCACTTTTTGCGGATTATAAAAAACAGACACAGGCGTACCGTGAGGCTTTGGATAAACAAGCTGCAGCGGCCAAAGAAAAAGACTATACCCAGTTTTTATTCAACGAACTGGATGAGCTTGGTTTGCAGCCCAACGAGCTGGAAGAACTCGAAGAGGAAAGCAAATTGCTAGCCAATGCCGAAACCATTAAATCAGTGGTGGGGCAGGTGGTATTCGCACTTGATGAGGAAGATCCCTCGCTGGTGCAGCAACTAAAAATGCTGGCCAAACAACTCGATGAAATATCCGGTGATATCAGCGAAGTCAGCCCTTTACAGGAGCGGATGCTGGCGGCTCAAATCGAATTGCAGGACCTGTCTCAGGAGTTGAGCCGCATAAATGACCGCGTAACCCTCGATCCGGAAAGATTGGCCGTAGTGAATGAAAGGCTTTCAGTGGGATATCGTCTGCTTAAAAAACATCAGGTTACAGATACGGAAGCATTATTGCAATTGCAGCAGCAACTGTCAGAACACCTATCGCAGATGGTAAACTTAGATAGCTGGCTGATAAAAGCTGATAAAGAGTTGGCAAAGGCATACAATGTTGCTTTTGCTATGGCAAAAAAAATATCTGCTGCCCGCCAAAAGGTACTGGCATCTTTTGATATCCAAACAGCAAAATACCTTGCCCAAATGGGCATGCCCAATGCAAGAATGCAGTCTGTTTGTACCCAACGCACCGATGGCGATACCGAAAAAATATTGCATACGTTAGGAATGGATGATGTTCAATTTTTATTCGATGCCAATAAAACAGGTCGGTTTGAACCTATTGAAAAAGTAGCAAGCGGGGGAGAACTGAGTCGGTTGATGCTAGCCATTAAGGCACAGGTAGCCCAAAGCATTCAATTACCGGCGCTAATATTCGATGAAATTGATACTGGAATTAGTGGTGAAGCCGCAAGGCAGGTTGGGATGCTCATGCAGCAACTGACCTCCAATCATCAGGTAATTGCCATTACCCACCAACCGCAGATTGCAGCCCGGGCCTCCGCTCATTTCTTTGTGTACAAGCAGGAAAAAGGCAATACCATTAAGACCCGAATGCGGCAGCTTGAACCAGAAGAACGGGAAGAAGCCATAGCCCGGATGCTGAGTGGAGAAACGCTTACCGATGCGGCACGCAAGATTGCCAAAGAAATGTTATCCGCATCTGAAGGATAGCTGCCTATTTTTTACATCGGAAATTGGGATGGTTACCGTACTTTTGCCCCCCAAAACAGGCCTTTCCGTTGCCTTAGCATCTGAATATCTTTCAGATGCTGCAAAAGATTGGCCTTTAAAATGGATAAACTGCGGCGAAAATTGATCCAAGTGGTTCAAAATCAATGCTTTCTTTCTTAGCATAATTTTAAAGTCAAATTAAAATCTTCGATATCACATGAGTGGCGCATTAAAAGAAGTTCGGAACCGGATCAAATCAGTACAAAGTACACAGCAAATTACCAAGGCCATGAAGATGGTAAGTGCCGCCAAACTGCGCCGGGCACAGGATGCTATACAGCAAATGCGCCCTTATGCCCGCAAAATGCAGGATATGCTTAGCAATATTGTAAGCAATACAGAAGCGGAAGCCGGTGGAACACTTACCACCGGACGTCACATTGAAAAAGTACTGATTATTCTTATCACAAGCGACCGGGGACTATGCGGTGGGTACAATGCCAACCTCATAAAACTTGCCAAGCAAACCATTGAAGAAAACTACCATGATGCCCAACTAAAGGGAAATGTAACCATTTGGAATATGGGTAAAAAAGGGTGGGAAAGCTTGTCAAAACAAGGATTTAAAACCAATGATGACCATAAGGATATATTTTTAAACCTGGGTTTTGAACCAGCTCAGAAATGTGCCGAGGCTGCGGTACAAGGGTTTATTAACCGCGATTTTGATGTAGTAGAATTGATTTATAGTGAATTTAAAAATGCAGGTACCCAACGTTTTGTAGCCGAGCGTTTTTTACCCATACCTAAAATTGAAAGCCGCCCCGGACAGGCCAAGTCCGATTTCATTTTTGAACCAGATAAGGAAACTTTATTGGCGGAAATGATGCCCAAGATTCTGAATACACAGCTTTTTAAAGCAGTATTGGATGCTCATGCCAGTGAACATGGGGCAAGAATGACCGCCATGGATAAGGCCACAGAAAATGCTGCCGAAATGCTGAAGTCGCTTAAAATAAGCTACAACCGGGCAAGACAGGCTGCTATTACTACCGAACTCACCGAAATTGTAAGTGGTGCCGCTGCACTGCAGGGTTAATTGAGCACTATGGATATTTCAACCATTATCCCACATATTGAAGCCATTATTTTTGCCAGTGATAAACCGGTAACTACCATTGATTTGGTAGAGCTGATCAATAATGCGATGGGATTTATGGAAGATCGCGCAAACCTTGATCAGATTGAGTCTGCCCTTGATGCCATCCGCGAAAAATATAATAGTGACTTTTATCCCTTCCATGTGATGCAAAGCGGCGGGGGTTGGCAATTTCTTACCAAGCCGGCCTTTCACGCTACTATTGCACAGCTCAATGGACAAAAATTTCTAAAAAAACTTTCTACTGCCGCACTCGAGGTATTATCCATTATTGCTTATAAGCAACCGGTTACCAAAGGCGAAATGGAGGAGATCAGAGGGGTGAACTGCGATTATGCCGTTCAGAAACTTCTTGAAAAGGATCTCGTGATTATTACCGGCCGTAAGGAAAACGCACCAGGGCAACCGCTTATTTATGCTACCAGTAAAACCTTTATGGACTACTTTGGTATTAATAGTGCGGCTGACTTGCCACAATTGAGAGATGTAACGAGTCAGGAGGTCGTCAATCCCACCACTGTTGGATCATCCAGCCGAATGGATGCTGATATTCCGATGGATGAAGAAGGTCCTCAGTATGTGGTCAACAAATCAGGGAAGATCATTGTAACTGAAGAAACAAGGGAAAGTGACCTTGTTGTAGATATTGAACCCGGAGATGGTTTCAAGCATACTCCTCAGGAAAGCGATTTAATTGAAGAAAATACATTGCCTCAGGATTTAGAACAAGAGCCTTTTCAGGATAGTGAAGCAGAAGAACCTGGCACCGATATTTCCCAAAAAACAGATATTGATCAGGAGAAAAGTCCCTCTTCAGAAGAGGATGTCGAAACCGGGGAAGTTGAAGCAAATAATTTACAGGAAGATGCGGAACAGGAACCCACTCAGGATAGGGAACCAAAAGAAACCAATAACGATGTTGGAGAGGATGCAAATCCGGAGGTTAGCCATGTTGCTGGAAAGGATGCCAAAAGCGATGAGGAAGCGGAAAATAATTTACCCGGTTTAGAGCTTGAGGAAAGCCCATCTTCATTTGAGACAGACGAAAGCGGTGAGGCAGACGACAATACTTTTTCCGGGTCTTTAGAAATGGATTCTCAAGAGGATGTTGAAATAGATCAATCTCCAAAGGATTCTTCGGATGAAGAAGATGAAATTCAGGATCAAGGTTTTGAGGACGAAGATCCTTCTATGAATGAGGACGAAGATTTTTCGAAACGGTAACCGGCATCAAACTCCGGCACCCTTTTTCGGGTACTCTCTTTTACTATCATTTTTTTTCTGTAACCCTATCTGCCCATTAACTATACAAATTTTTTATCATTTCTTCTATAGCCATGCAACAGTCACTCACGAACGAACAATTAAAGGCCATTGCCGATGAATTTGGCTCCCCGGTTTATGTTTACAATGCCGACAAAATAGGCATACAATATAGTAAGCTCACCAAGGCGTTTGCCGGCGTCGATTCACGATTTTTTTATGCCTGTAAATCACTTACCAATCCCAATATTTTGCGCTACGTACAAAGCATTGGCGCATCGCTTGATTGCGTGAGCATCAACGAGGTAAAATTGGGAATTATGGCTGGGTTTACACCAGAGAATATATTGTTTACGCCCAATTGTGTAGACTTTGCGGAGATTGAGGAAGGCAAAAACCTTGGGGTCAATATCAATATCGACAATATTTCTATACTCGAACAGTTTGGCAACCGTTTTGGCGGCAGCTATCCGGTTTGTATCCGGCTGAATCCACATATTATGGCAGGGGGAAATTTCAAAATTTCTACCGGGCATATCGACAGCAAATTTGGTATCAGCATCCATCAGGTGCGCCATATAGAAAGGGTGGTAAAAACAACCGGGCTTAAAGTAACCGGTTTGCACATGCATACTGGTAGCGAGATCAAAGATATTCAGGTGTTTTTGCGCGGACTCGAAGTGATGTTTGAAATGGCACGTGGGTTTATGGACAACCTCGAATTTATAGATCTCGGAAGTGGATTCAAAGTGCCTTATCATGGGGAAGATATTGAGACCGATGTAGAAACACTTGGTAAGCAGGTAGCCGCTGCCTTCGAAACATTTGAAAAGGAAACCGGGAAGCACCTGCAGGTTTGGTTTGAACCGGGCAAATATCTTGTAAGCGAATCCGGTTTTTTTGTAGTAAAAGCCAACATCATTAAAACAACTACGGCTACCGTTTTCGCTGGGGTCAACAGTGGTTTCAACCATTTAATCCGTCCAATGTTTTACGAGTCATATCATTATATAAAAAATATATCCAATCCCAATGGAGCGGAACGTATTTACACCGTGGTGGGTAACATATGCGAAACCGACACTTTTGCATGGGATCGCAAACTCAATGAAGTACGCGAAGGAGACCTCCTTGTATTTCTAAATGCAGGTGCCTATGGGTTTGAAATGAGCAGTAATTTCAATAGTCGTTTTCGTCCGGCCGAAGTGATGGTTGAAGGTGGGGAGGTAAAATTGATTCGCCACCGGGAAAATATGGACGACCTTATGCGCAATGTAGTTTGGGATAATTAAAGAAGACTTGCAAAGCTTCGGACATTCCTGTAATATTACCTTTCAAAATAAATTGGTATCCGATGGCTATACGTATGGTAGATGATCCGAGGGACCCCGACGAATACAATGACCGGGGCGGAGGTGGTGGACGCAGACCTTCATCGGGCGGTGGCGGAGGAGGTCTTCTACAATTGCTCCCCTTATTATTTATGCTATTCCGAAAGCCCGGTGGCTGGATAATCCTTCTTTTATTAGCCGGAGGTTACTTCCTGCTAAACAGAGGCGGTGGTGGTCTTTTTTCTGAGTCTAATGAAAATTCATTTGCTACAGGGGGGCGTCTCGATCCTGCCCAATATGCCAAGGCGCAGGTTTATGAAGGGCTAAGCGAAGATGATATCCGCAACCCACTTCCCTCTTATGTATCGCTGGCAAAATTTGCTCCACCCCGGCTCAATCAGGGAAAGCAAGGTAGTTGTGTAGCCTGGAGCGCCGCTTATGCAGCGCATACCGTTTTGGTAAGTGCCAGTAATGCGGTCAATCCTACACAGCAGGCTTTTAGTCCCGCATACCTCTATAATCAGATTGCATTGGATGGCTGTCAGGGTTCTTACCTCGAACGGGCTATGAATGCCATGTCGCAAAAGGGTAGTGTGCCTTTCAATGTTTTTCCTTATGATGAAAATAATTGCACCCGGCCGGTTCCAACAGCGCTCGATGGGATGGCTTCACAAAACCGGATTCACGGTTTCAACCGGCTGACCGGGGGTGATGATGTAAAAGGATTGAGTATTCGCGCCATCAAAGAACACCTTGCCAAAGACGCCCCGGTGGTAATTGGGATGATGGTAGGTGGAAGTTTTATGCAAGGCATGTTGGGGCAAAAA
>JBBQXO010000226.1:0-6426 GCA_038209595.1 Chitinophagales bacterium | reverse complement strand
GAAACCAACCCACCAAGGTCGCCTACAAGTTTTACATTTATGTCAGCAGTTCTTTCGTTATTGGAAAGATAACCCTGCTGTAATACAAGAGCTGCTGGATTAGCTGAAAAACCTTGCGTACCACCCCAGTTTCCTTCAGGTGTTTTTACCGGGTACGGATTGAACAATGCCATATTGCGCCAAACTGTTCCTTCGTTGGCATTTGGGAATTTTTTGTTGACTATGGTTCCCCGGAAGTTAACAGTTGAGCTTAAGAATTTTGTAATGTTTACATCAAAATTAGCACGCACATTATATCTATCTAATTTATAATTTGAATTAAGGCTTCTTTTAGGATCTGTGTTGTCATAAAGACCACCGTAATTAGCATAACCCAGTGCCACAAAATAACGTGCATCTCTTTTTCCGCCAGAAAAAGTAAGTGAATAATCCTGGCTGATAGCAGTTGGCTTTAGCATTTCGTCGTACCAATTCACATCGGGGTATAAAGATGGCTGCTCCCCGTTATTAAAATAGGCAACAATGGAATCACTTCCAAAGTACCCCTGCGAAATACTTTTTCCATCATTAACCATTGCCTCATTAAACATAGTTGCATAATCTCCGTTGCCAAGCAAATTGGGTAATACGGTAGCCTGATGAAAACCAACTCTTGAGTTAAATCCTATTTGTGTTTTGGGAGAAACTGTTCCCCGTTTAGTGGTAATAAGAATGGCTCCATTAGCCGCATCCATTCCATATAGGGCTAAAGCGCCCGCATCTTTCAGCACCGATATGTTTTCAATTTCATCGGGCATCAGTGTATTGTAATTCGTTTCAAAACCATCTACTAAAACCAGTACTGAATTATCCTGAAAAGTTTGACGGCCTCTTACAAAAAGTCCCGGATTGTCATTGTTGCCTGGTGTGCCTGCTGATTGGGATACATGCAGCCCCGCCATTTGGCCATAAAAGGTATTTGAAAGGGTTGGCGTATTAAAATGTCTGAGCTTTTCTCCAGAAACAGTTGATATGGACGCCAATAACTCTTTTTTAGGAATGGTTTTGCCAAAAGCTGTTGGAACCATTTGTGATAAAATGCTTTTATCAACCAGGGTATCTGTTGCGAACTTAATCGCCTTAGAAGTATCAGCCGCTTGTTGCGCATGCAATATGCCTGAATAAAAGGAAAGTACCAGTATAAGACCTGTGAGTGGTTTGTATAAAAAATGAAGATTAATCATATGGGGGAGTTAAAAAGTAAATGGATAAAATTACCAGCCCGGGTTTTGTACAAGAAATCCTTTATTAACTTCATTTTGAGGAAATGGATAGAAGTACATTTTATCAGACCAAACCCTTGTTTCGAAAGATTCAATTCGGTACGAAACGCGATTGTCATTTTGCAGCTTTGTAGCTGCATTCATTGCGGTGGTAGGATTCACATACGTACCTGTTCCATTTTCATGCAGAAAGATACGGAAAAATTGACCCTGCATTACACCGTCTTGTCCGGCAATTTTCCACCTGCGCACATCAAAAAAGCGATGTTCTTCAGCATATAATTCAATGGCTCTTTCGCGCCTGATATACTCTCTTGCCTGTTGCTGATTTCCAATTATTTGGGTATAAGTTGCATTACCTGGAGCCAATGGTGGTAAACCACCTCTGCTGCGAATCACATTTAATGCATTGATCATTTCAGGATTGCCAGGCCCAATTTCATTTAGCGCTTCTGCATAATCCAGATAAAACTCGGCAAGGCGGAAAATAGGCCAGTACAAATTGACTGTTCCATTGGTTGCATTTACGAGGTTGATGAACTTTTTTTGATGAATACCATTGGGGATACCATTACCTATAAGTTGCGGACCGGCCCCGACTTGTTGGGTATTACCTGAAGCATTTCCCCTTCTTATTAAAAATTTAGCAGTATCATTTCCACCCTGATTATTCATAAGGTTGGTATTGGTATATTGAGAACCGGGCCACCATGCTACCGCTTGAAAACGTGGTTCCATCTGCTTCATAATTGCCTTGAAGTCGGTAAATGACCCATTATCAGGGATGTTTACATCATTTCCATTTGTATTACGATAAGTTTTACGAATAAAGTTTATCGGAAGAGCCATTACCGTATTTCCCCAGGAAAAATAAATTGGGCATCCCCAACGAATAACATTAGCGCCGCCAGCCTGCTGTCCATGTGAATGATCGAAATGAATAATTTCTTTGTTTCGCGGATCAAATACAGCACCGGTTGCAAAATTATAACTTTCTGCTTTTCCTAATGTGGCATCGTCCAATAATGCATAACCGTTTGCCGTTGCCCAATCAATAGTGGCCTTTGCAGCAGTGGCTGCAGCAGCCCAACGAGCAGGATCTGCATTTCCCATACAAAGCAAGCTGTCGTATGCAGAGGATACTGCTGGAGTAGCCGTATTTACAAGGGGGCTCGCTGCCCATAATAAGGTTACACTTTTTAATGCTAAAGCAGCGCCTTTGGTTATTCTTCCTAACTCACTTTGCGGATACGCATCCGGCAAAACATTGATAGATTCATCACAGCTTTTTACAATAAAATCAATTACACTACGCAAGCTTTGCCTTGTAGCCACAGGCACTACAGTTGCCTGATTTACCCCACCATTATTCTGAATAATTACCTTGGGTACCTGATCGGTTATAGGAATACCACCATAGCGGATCATCATTTCATAATGCATCATTGCCCGTAACACTTTTGCTTCGGCAATCGTTTGATCTCTAAACCGCTCTGTCCAATTAATGGTGCCAGTATTTACAAAAGGAACTTTGGCCGCATTTTCAATAAATAAACTTGCATTTCTTATTCCACTAGTTACCCTGCCAATTGCAAATTCATCTTGAAACGAAGGACCCCAGGTACCTGCATTAAAAGCGTTGGCTCTTCCACCTGAACCAAACTGATCGCCTTCATCGGATGCAGCTAATAAAAATCCATCAAAAGTACCCGCGTCTGACAACCCACCTCCACCATTGCCGGTAATAAAACCATTTACCACACAAGTGGCATAAGCATTATTCAAAGCACGCATTGCATTGTCAGGATTATTAAAAACGGAATCTATGGTTATAATACTACCGTCGGGTTGCTCGAGTATGCGTGAGCAGGAAGTACCTGCTAAAAGTACAATCAATCCTCCGATAAAGAAAACAAATAAGTATTTTTTTATATATAACATATTAATAAATTTTTGATGTTAAAACTGAAGGTTAAAACCACCGTTAAACACACGCATTACAGGATAAATTGATCCACTGGAATTTGGAATTTCTGGATCGAAAAAGGGCATTTTAGTCCAGGTGTGAAGGTTTTGCCCGTTTATATATACTCTTAGATTTTTTACCCCAATTTTATCCAGAAAGGATTTGTTGAAATTTGCAGCTATTTCTACGTTTTTCAACCTCAAGTACGATGCATCCTGCATCCAAAAAGAAGACTGACGGTAATTATGTTTGCCGGCTTCGGGGCTTGCAGTAAGCCTTGGAAGTGTTATAGGCAATCCTGCCTTTAACCTTTCATCCGACCAGCTTTCAGATGCATTGGAAAAAGCAGTTTTGGTGCCTGCTATAAAGGGCCATGACGCTTCGCCGGCGAGGTAGGTGCTTACATTACCTGCTCCCTGAAAGAAAACAGATACTTCAAGAAATTTCCACTGTAAGCCAAATGTTGATCCATAAATAATTTCAGGAATGTTAGGATTACCAATATTTACCCTATCGTTATCGTCAATCAATCCATCTTCATTTACATCTACATATCGTATATCACCCGGCCTTAAACCTGAACCTTCCCACTGCGAACGTGGGCGATTTGGATCATTAATTTCATCTAATGTGTTATAAATTCCGTTTGCAAGCAAGCCCTTTGTTTGACCAATTCTGTTACCAGTCATTTCAAGACCAGGAAAAGGCTGCGGCACTTCATCCATATAAATTATTTTATTGCGGGCAAAAGTGTAATTGGCATTTACCCAATACCGCAGGTCACCTTTACGATTGGAGTTGGTGAACCCAAGTTCAAATTCATACCCTTTATTTTCGGCCTGACCTATATTGTATGGAGCAACGATACCAGGATTACCAAACGTAATTGGGATGTTTAATTGCCACAAAATATCGTTCCGCTGTTCTCTAAAATAATCTGCAGTGAATGATATTTTGTTATCCCAGAACTTTACATCCAACCCAAGGTTCAATTTTGCTGCCTTTTCCCAGGTTACATTAGGGTTACCCAATGTGGCTTCTCGATAACCAGGCATATTAGTATGGTTTATACCAAGAAAATAGTTGCCTCCGCTTTGAAATGATGATGGCAAAAAGAGAAAACGGTTACCGCCAATTTTATCATTACCCACGGTACCATAAGAACCGCGGATTTTCATAAAGGTAATTGTTTCGGTTTTTGGGAAAAATTTCTCTTCTGACATTACATACCCGAGCGAAAAAGAAGGAAAAACACCAAATTGACTGCCTAATGCAAAATTTTCAGAACCATTATACCCAACATTAAATTCAGCGAGATACTTGCTATCGTAATTATAGGTAGCACGAGCTACCACACCCATGTAATTAAAGGGTAGCTGATTGGTACCATCGTACCTACGTTCAAGGGTACCTAACACCATGCCCCCAACATTATGAAGCCCAAACTTATTGGTGTATTCTATTGCAGCTTCACCATATGCTTTCCTGTTTTTTACAAACGACTCTCCATCAAAAGAAATAGGACCTTCAAATTGGTTAACTACTGCTATTGGCTGTATAGAATCTTGGAAGGATGTTGCCGCGGGATTTCTTCTGAGATCCCATAGTGGTATTTGTTTGCGGCGTAATACTGACTGAAGGTAATAGCTGTCATATGCGAGCATTACTCTGGTGGAAAGTCCCTTTGTAATTTTATCCAATTTGTAGCGGGAGGCAAAGTTAAGATTCAGCGAACTGCTAAAGTTTTCATTAAACCCATTGAAAAGCAACTGGTACAAAGGCGTATTGGATATTTGTAAGGCTGCAAGACCATCAACATTACGTACAACCTTATTTTCAAACAACACCGGGCTCATCATAGGGTTAGCGGAATAAATAGTGCCGAATATATCGCTAGTATTGCTACGGGAGTAATTAGAATTTGATATTTCACTACCTGCTTTAATGGCTATTGACCAATCTTTTGAAAGATTAAAATCAAAATTGGCTCTTAAGTTATAGCGTTTAAAATTGGGGTTAGCGCTAAATTCATCAAAAAAGTTACCCAACTTATATGCACCGTCTTGATTAAGGTACCCAAGTGAAACAAAGTACCGCGCATCACTTGTACCCCCACTCATATTGAGGTTGTACTGCTGCTGAGGAGAATAATCACGTATGAGGTAATCCAACCAATTTACATCGGGGTGGAAATATGGATCATCCTGTTTTTGAAAACGTTCAATATCATAATCACTGAAAAGAGCAGGGGAGCCATCATTTAGTGCGGCAGTATTGCGGAGGCGAGCATAATCGACCGCACCCAGGGTCTCGGGTAAACGGATGGGCTCCTGCCAGGCAAAATTAGTACTCAAGCTAAACTGAGGTTTCCCTGTTGCTCCAGTTTTTGTCGTAATAATAATAACCCCATTTGCACCCCTCACCCCAAAAACGGCAGTAGCACTTGCATCTTTTAAAATGTTGAAAGACTCAATGGTATAAGGGTCTATACCATTTAAACTGCGTTCTACCCCATCCACTAAAACCAATGGCCTCGCACTGTTACCTCCTGCAAAGGTTCCTATGCCGCGAATATAAATATCAGCTATATCGCGGCCAGGTTCGCCACCACGCTGAACAGTAATGATTCCCGTGGCACGTCCGGCAAGGGCATTGGCTACAGAAGATACGGGTGACCGCAAAATTTCATCTGTTTTTACATTTGAAATGGCTGCGGTTACACTCACCCTTTTTTGGGACCCATATCCAACCACCACAACATCTGACAAAGAGTTTACTTCGGGCTGCATCATTATCTGCATTAAACCAGCAGTAGGAACCATAATTTCCTGCTTCGAAAAGCCAGCGTAAGTAAACACCAGCAAGGCATTCGCTCCTGTTATGTTAATTGCAAAGCGGCCTTCTTCGTCTGTATTTGTACCTCTTTCAGTTGCTTTTACCGCCACACTAACTGAAGCTAGCGGCTTACCCACATTATCTGTTACTACACCAGTAACGGTTCTTTCCTGAGCCAACAATTGCCCTACAGAAACCAGACAAAATGTCAATACTATTGAGCAGTATTTTTTAAAGGCTTTTAATTGTTTGGGTGAGACTAAATAAGTCTGAGACCCTTTCATAGGTATAGCTAGCATTTTGCAGTTGTTTTTTACAGGATAAAAGTAGTGACGAAAGGCACCCTTCAAGCTATCAATGGTT
>JBBQXO010000225.1:0-6473 GCA_038209595.1 Chitinophagales bacterium | reverse complement strand
CGGACTTTTAGTAAACATTGCAGACACCCCCGATCTATGCGATTTTTACTTGGGGAGTATTGTAAAAAAAGGACACTTGAAAATGGCCATCAGTACCAATGGTAAATCGCCCACCATGGCCAAAAGGCTAAAAGAAATGCTGCAGGAAACCCTGCCGGAAGAAATGGATCAATTGCTGGATAACCTGCAGCAAATCCGCAAAGGCATGAAGGGAGATTTCCACGAAAAAGTAAGGCAATTGAATGAAATCACCGCTGTTTTGGTAGCTACCAAAAACCAATCCTGAAAATAGATATACCTTTACCTTCAGGCATGGAAAGAAGCAACGGAATGAAAAGAGGCATTATTTTTTTTACCCTATGTACAGGTATATTTTTAGCGAATATGGGTTTCGGGCAAAGCAAGGTTTTCACCAACAGTCAGCTTTGGACCACCTACCAAATGAATGCCCGGTTGGCTCCAAAATGGGGTGTTTGGGTTGATCTTAATCAACGTACGCAAGGCAGTTTTATTGATGATCAATTTCAGCAGGCAGCAAGGGTTGGCATCATCCACCATTTTACCAACCAAAAATCCGTAGCTGTGGGTTATGCTTATTTCAGGCATTACAGACCAAGAACAGGGTTTGATGAGGTATTGCCGGAAAACAGAATTTGGGCACAATACCTGAAAACCATTCAACAAGGAAATATTCAGTTTGCCCATAGATTACGGGCAGAGGTACGTGAAATGAAACGCACTGCCGAACAGGCGACACCGAATGATGCCGTTCAAACATTTGGGAGATTTCGGTATCAGTTACAGGCAAGGATATCCTTATCGAAAAAGAAATCAAAGTTGCATCCTGACTGGCTCATTGTTTCCAATGAAATTATGATACACGCCGGAGAGTCTATAGACCGCAATATATTTGATCAAAATCGTTTATCCGCAGGCTACGAGTGGCAGGCCCACAAAACTGTTTTTTTGCAGGCAGCCTATATGCACTTGTTACAATTCCAACCTATCCCAGATCGCTGGCGTCAATCGCATATTATCCGGCTGACCATTCGTCATCAACCTGATTGGTCTAAAAAAAAATAAATGAAGGAACAACATCCACAAACAAAAGCCATCCGTATTCAAACACCCCTTACCGATGAAATGGAGCACAGCACGCCGCTGTTTCTCACCTCTAGTTTTCAGTTTGAAACAGCAGAAGACATGCAAGGTGCTTTTGCAGATACCATATAAAGTAAGTTGGATGCAAAACCTGCTTTAAATCAACTCAACTAACATGGATACGTTTTTTTCCCTTATTTCAAGATCAGGCAATAATACCCACTGTTAAAAAATGAATAGGGAATGCTCATAATCCGCAAAAAATAAGAATCCCCGGTACTGAAGCATACCTGTTAACCATGCAATTGAATGCCTTTGTAAGTAATATCTTGGTTTTTAACAGATTGGTTAAAAAAAATTACAGCATTTTGATAACTGTATTTTATAAAAGAAGATGCACTTCCCTCAACTTGATAAACTCAATTATTGAGTATGCCGCTAAAGATTGCATACTGAAGGACTAAAAAAAGGATCATTTATTGAATCTTAACTTCTATTGCCAAATAATTTTTTTTAAAATTCCCGTTCCCATCTCAAATCACAAGGTTTTGTTTGCCATTTCAATATTTCACAAAAAAATTGGATAAAACTGTCGTTTTACAAGAAATAATACCACATTACAAGAAATAAAAATTCAACAAATATTTAATAATATATTAAACGCATTAAATTTCTCATAAAAAATTATACGGTTGACACTGAAAAAAAATGGGATTATGAAAACGGATTTTACCTTACCTGCGAAACAAACCGAATAGGGAAATTGCTAGATTACCTTGAAATTTATAAAAAGATAGTTGACTTGCCTGGCGTCATCCTCGAATTTGGGGTATATAAAGGCACTTCGCTTGTCCGACTGATGACCTTCAGGGATTTATTAGAAACGCAGGGCTCTATAAAAGTTGTAAGTTTTGATATTTTTGGTAAATTTCATGATGCACTTGAAATGGAAGCCTATCGAAATTTTGTTGAAAATTTTGAAAATAATGGAGGGTTTGGTATCAGCAGGCAGGAACTTGATTATCACCTCAAAAACAAAGGATTTACTAATTACGGATTAATATAGGGAAATATTTTTGACACATTACCCAAATTTCTTTGAGAACACCCTGCACTAAAAATAGCACTATTGCATATTGATGTTGATGTATATGAGCCTTCTAAATTAATTATTGAAATGCTGTGGGACAGAATTGTTGCCGGGGGAATCATGATGCTAGATGATTATGGAACGGTGGCCGGAGAAACAAAGGCAGTTGATGACTTTTTTATGAATCAGCATATAAGTATTCAAAAAATTAAGTACAATCATATCCCTTCTTATATTGTTAAACAATAACTTTTAGGAAGTAAGCTCCCCTGAAGGAGAGATGATTTTAAAAAATAATATCGGTTACTATTATAAATATTTGGGTTTCTATTGCGAAAAATAAATAATATTGCAAAGCTTTTATACATTTGCAGCTTTTTTTGACCAAAACGTGCATTTAGCAATTTTTTATGGAGTTTCACCCTGTAAAACGGGATGTAAATAATTCTCGTTCTCAGCACAACGAAGGAATTATAATACAGGCAAGAATGGGATCTACAAGGTTGCCCGGAAAGGTTCTTATGGACTTTTGTGAAGGTCAAACTATCTTAGATATTTTATTAAAAACGATTAGTAAATCTGGTATCTCAATTCCCATTATCCTTGCTACCGGTAACGGTAAGGAAAATCAACCTATTGTGTCTTTTTGTAAAAAAAATAAAATACCCTGCTTTGTGGGTGAGGAAGAAAATGTACTGCAAAGATTAATAGATTGTGCAGATTTTTATAAAATAGATTACGCCATCAGGATTTGTGCAGATAACCCATTTTTAGATAGTATCTTTTTACAGCAACTTTATCAAAACGGCCAACAAAATCTTGAAATGGATTATGCTGGTTTCAAAACAGATGAAGAAACACCCGCAATACGATCTCATTGGGGTCTTTTTACCGAATGGGTAAAGGTGAAGGCATTG
Source organism: Chitinophagales bacterium (assembly GCA_038209595.1). Taxonomy (GTDB): domain Bacteria; phylum Bacteroidota; class Bacteroidia; order Chitinophagales; family Chitinophagaceae; genus Phnomibacter. The sequence continues at coordinate 3,365 of JBBQXO010000225.1, read as the reverse complement.
AAAGAAACAGCAGATTTTACTCAACAATTGATACATCAGGAACATGTAACCAATTTTTTATACCAAAACCCTGAAAAATTTAATTTACATTGGTTAAGAGCACCAGAATCAATATGGGAAAAGCCTCAACTCAGATTCACAATAGATTCGCCGGAAGATTTTAAAAATATGCAATATTTATATACCAAATTAAAAGACGCAAATGCCACTATCAATTCTAAAGAAATAATTGAAATGGCTTACAGTGATCCTGCTATCACTTCCATAATGAATGCACAGATAAAACAATATACCAAATGATAAAAAAGGATAATATATATGTAATTGGAGAAATAGGTCAAAATCATAACGGCTCTGTTGACATTGCCAAATTGATAGTAGATGCTGCGTCGAGATTAGTAAAAGAAACTTTATTTAGCCTGCAATTTAAGCCTATGAATGCAGTGAAGCTAACTAAAAGAGATCTTACAGAGGAGCTTTCCCAATCGGAAATGGCACGACCTTATGACAGTCCGCATTCATTTGGCAAAACCTATGGAGAACACCGTAAAAAACTGGAATTGAATGATGAGCAGCATACAGAAGTTTACCATTATGCCAAAAGTAAAGGATTAGATTTTGTAGAAACACTTTGTGCAATAGGATGTTTATCATTATTAAAACAATTCACTCCAGACTATCTGAAAGTTGCGAGCCGTGACTTAACAAATCTACCACTCATTGAAGCGCTTGCCGAAACTAAAATTCCGATCATTATTTCTACAGGTATGGCTGGTAAAGAAGAACTTGATTTGGCTTTAGAGATTATTACAAAAGCACACGAGAATATTTCTATTTTGCACTGTGTTTCCCAATACCCTACCCGGCCGGAAAATGTTAATCTGCTTTCAATACCATGGTTGCTTAAAAATTATTCTCCATACATAATCGGCTATTCCGATCATACAATTGGCATTTCTTCGCCAGTTTTAGCATGCGCCATGGGTGCGAAGATTATTGAAAAACACATCACCCTCGACCGAAGAATGAAAGGTACCGATCAATCCGGATCATTAGGCCCCGATGGCATCAACAGGATGATGAGAGATATCAGAGCCTTTGAGTTATCACTAGGCAAAGAAGATATATTTATTGACCCCTCGGTTATATCTGCAAAAACAAAACTTGAGCGATCTATTGCTACTAAAAGATACATGGCCGAAGGCGAATCAATCCGGGAGGAAGACTTACACCTATTATCACCTGGAAATGGTTACAAGTGGGCAGATCGGTACCAATTGATTGGAAAAACAATACATGTAGGAATCCCGCAAAACGAAATAATTTACCGGGAAATGTTATCTCTATAAAACAAATACAAAATGCTTCCTAAATTAGTAATTACAGATATTGATGGCGTGTGGACGGATGGAGGTATGTACTACGATCAAAAAGGAAATGAATGGAAAAAGTTTAATACCGCTGATAGTGCAGCCGTATTATTCCTTAAAAAGCTACAAATACCCGTTGCTATTTTTACAGGGGAAGATACTGCCATTGTTTCCAGCCGTGCTCAAAAATTGGGTATTCATTTACTTTTTCAGGGTGTAACAGACAAATACTCCCAAGCTGCTGAACTTTGTACAGAATTCCAAATCAGTATTAAAGATATTGCCTTTATTGGTGACGATTTGAATGATATGCGACTTTTAAAACATTGCGGATGGAGCGGATGCCCATCCAATGCACCGGTTTACATTCAAAAATTGGTAAATTTTGTTTGTAAAAAACATGGCGGCAGTGGCGCCTTCAGAGAATTTGTTGAGGACATGCTGATAAGGGAAGGCAAAATGGAAGAGGTTTTACTACCATGGAGATGATATTTATCCCTCAATTTTTTATTGAATCCAAGTCTTCAAAAAACGCTGGTTTTCATTGATGGGTTTGTTTGCAATTATTGAGGTATTATTTCAAATGATCTTCCCTTTTACAATAAACCAAATAAAAAGATATAATTTAACCCATTTTATAGGGGGTCAGGACAATAATCTTAACCTAAGAATTTAAAAAATGTAATGGGAAAATCACAAAGAATAATAATTGGTATAATGGAAAATGCTGGATTTAATTGAAGTTGTTTCATTATAATATACACTACTTCAGTTGTCGAAAGCCTTGATTATCTTTACCATCTGAAAAAAATCAAGCTAGCATGAACACTGGACATCGAGCTACAAAAGCCATCCGTATTCAAACACCCCTTACCGATGAAATGGAGCACAGCACGCCGCTGTTTCTCACTTCTAGTTTTCAGTTTGAAACAGCGGAAGACATGCAAGGTGCTTTTGCTGATACCAATGACCATAATATATATAGTCGTTTTGTAAATCCTACTGTTTCAGAATTTGTACAAAAGGTAGCGGCACTGGAAAAAGCGGAAGATGGTTTTGCCACGGCAAGCGGTATGGCAGCCATTTTTGGCACTTTTATGACCTTTCTTTCTGCTGGAGATCATATTCTGAGCAGTCCGAGCATTTTTGGAAGTACCCATACGGTTCTCACTAAGTATTTAAACCGCTGGGGCATTGAAAGCAGTTATGCCAATTTCAGTGTTCAGACAGCAGTGGAAGTGGCTTTGCAAGCCAATACCAAAATGATTTACCTCGAAACTCCCACCAACCCGGGTTTGGATATTTTCGATCTGAGTTGGCTAGGTATACTTTGCAGGGAGCGCAATATCATTCTGGTAGTGGATAATTGTTTTGCTACGCCACTACTGCAACGCCCCATGGAATTTGGGGCACATCTTGTAATCCACTCAGCCACCAAATGGATGGATGGACAGGGGCGGGTACTTGGGGGTGTAGTAGTTGGTGAAAAAGCTTTGATCCGGGAAATCTACTTGTTTTGTCGCAATACGGGTCCAAGCATGAGCCCGTTCAATGCCTGGATATTAAGCAAAAGCATGGAAACGCTAGATGTACGCATGCAGCGTCACTGCGACAATGCGCTTGCGTTAGCTACAAAACTCGAAGGACATAGCGCCATTAATTGGGTAAAATATCCTTTTCTTCCAAGTCATCCTGGCTATACTATTGCGAGGCAACAAATGAGTGCAGGGGGTGGCATCGTAACCTTCGACCTGAAGGGTGGAAACGAAGCGGGAGTTGCCTTTATGAACCGATTAAAAATGCTTACCCTCACCAGTAATCTTGGCGATACAAGAAGCATTGCAAGTCACCCGGCAAGTACCACGCATAGTAAATTAACGGAGGCCGAACGCACCTTAGTGGGCATTACCCCTGGTCTTATCCGCATCAGTGTGGGGCTTGAACATATTGAGGATATCAAGGAAGATATTCTACAGGCGCTTGAAGGGAATAATT
>JBBQXO010000224.1:0-6569 GCA_038209595.1 Chitinophagales bacterium | reverse complement strand
TTGAAAGGTCAATACGAAACAGATCTAATTTCAAGGCTGCAGCAATTACCTGGGCCGCCATTGTTTTACCTGTTCCGGGGCTGCCCGTAAATAGTCCAATCAGGCCCCGGCCATGGGGGAAAAGGCGCTTGGCATTAGGCTGTTCCCAAAACTGAATCCTTTCGGTAGCTTCAAAAATAAAATCTTCAATTCCTTTTGTCACGTATTCCGGGAGAACAAGGTCATCAGATGAAAAAGTTCCTGGCATTTCTTGTGCAAGGTTTCCTAGCCTGCGGCCCGAATCTGCCCTTAGCGCTTGATATGCATCTGCAATGGCTGGCGTCATTTTTTTTCCAATTGAAACGATTTGTCCTACCGTGGTTTCATGCCGCAAAACCATTTCTTCCATTTCAACCTTTGGCCATGTAACGGAAAGCGGAACATGTTTTTTCCATAGCGAAAGCCTTTCATCAAATGATATAGCTGGCAACACAACACGAAGGTCTAAAAAATGATTGTTCACTGTTAGCGATTCATCTGACTCTCCAATTACAAACTGTAGATTATAGGAAGGTATATTGACTGGCCAATAATTACGGGGCATCGTTTCTCCATACCATGCTATGGCTGTATTTAAAAGAAAAGCTTGTCGCTGCACCAGCATGTAAACCAATGTCCAGCGGTTTTCAGGTATTCTATCGGCATTTACTGTAAGTACCTGCAACCCAAACTGCTTTGCAATTATTGCAGCAAAGCTTTTTCGACCTGAGCCTTCCGAGCCTTCAATAAAAATTCTCAGCAAATTACTTTGCCTGTGGTTCCGCATTCTCTTTATTTCCTCTGTCAAATTTTGTACAGGCCATTTTGAAAGCGGCTTTTTAACCGGTTGCAAACTGGAATAACTTACGAGTGCTTCATTCATTCCATCTACACCCAACATCCAGTTCTTAATAAAAGGATCACATTCCATCCTTACCGGCTCGCCTTGCTGCGAAACAGTTTCTTTTATCAACCCCCATATTTTTAATGGCGAAGTGGCCGGTAAAACAATGCAGTTACCATAACCAAAAAGCCTTGCCAACAGCGATTCTGTAACATAACCTCTTGCTGAATTATCCTGCAAATAAGCAAATACCCTACTCAGGTTTGGCTCAATGGAAATTGCAAGGCAGGCATGTATAATGTCTGTTTCCAGGCGGTTTAAAGCAAAAGTTCGGGTAAAGGTATTTAACCGGGAATCCGTATTGTTAAATAAAGCCGCTTCAGTTTCATTTAATAGATAGGTAATATCCTGCATTTTTACATCATCTTCATACCAGGCTGCTTCAAGCTCGGGAACATCCCGGTCGTACAAATATCCATCTACTTCGGTATGTGCATTAAACTCCTCATGGCTGTTTTCCGAAACTTGGGCCCAGTTTTTTCGCAACCATGCAACACGCCTGCGTGCCAGTAACCGGATTCTTTTTAAGACAAGCCCAGCAAGGTCTTCTGTTACATTATTTTTTTCGGCGATCACGATATGTTCAGCGATTTCAATCAACAGGTGTAATTGTAAGTGTGTTGGTTTAAGGAATGGTTATCCATTTCGGTTCAGATTCAATTCCCTTTATCAAAATTCGCAGTGCTACCTGGCCTGCAGATAATCCGGTTGGTACCATTAATTCCATGGTAGTGGTACCAGTTATTTTAAATTGCCTGGCCGTCAGCAACACAGCAGCAGATAAATCAAGTTTATCTTCACCAATATAAACCTGTATATCATCTGTAACTATTCCCGCATTTTGAAACACATTACAGGTAACAGCAAAACCACCGCCACCCAATGCAGTAATTAAGCTGATACGAGGCATTACAGAAAAAGGAAACTGGTTAGAAACATGATTGAATGTTTTTACGGTACCGTTTGGTAAAGTTCTTTGCTGTGTTAAGCTTATTTGTGCCGCATAAAGGCCAGGGATAATATCAACTGGCGTTAAAGCAGTTTTAAGAACTGCGGTTGGCTGAACTGTAATAGTTAGTTGATTTTCAGAATTAAGGACAGGTAACCAGGATGCATCTGCAACAGCCTGTTCGGGCCAAAGCGGGTTGATTATTAACAGTTGCAGTGTGCCACCATTAAACCCTGTTCCAAAAAAACTAACTATACTACCGATGGGTGCCGGTGCTATAAAAGCAGGTGGGGCCTGAGCCGGTTGAATCTTTACCTGTCTTGGTGTTAACTCTCCGGGCAATAAATATTCGATTATATTTTCGCTTGAAGTGATTTGAGGTGCATTGCGGACAAAAATAAAATTTCCATAAGAAAGTACCCTTCCGGCATAGGATTTTTGTTTTTCTGGTTCAAGAAATACAACCGATACTTCATAATATGAAGAAAGCCGTACTGGTGATTCTGCTGCTGCCCAATACTGAACAGATTCGCTTGGCGAAAGTGTTTGAAGCGTAATTTTAGTTTTAATCTTTTTCCCAGTGAGTGTTTCACCTATTTGAGAATTATCATGCAATGCTTTCATGGCAACGCTCATCAGGTTCTGTTCATCATAGGCATCTTGCTCTTCATTTTCTTTGGTGCTGTTTGCCGATAACTGGTAAAATAAATGAAGCGCCATAGGGGTATAGTTCACCGGTGGATTGTCGTTTCCGGGTGAAGGGAAATTTCTATAATGGCTGCTTTCCTGAACATGAAAAAGGTAGAACCCGATTCCGTTATGCTGATCTCTCAATAGTTCAGGCAATACCTTAAATGTGGGCGGCCAGTTGCTGGTGTCATCCACTGCCGTTTGTATTACGGCAATGATGGTTTCTGTAATCTCTTTTAACGAAGTGTAATCCATACTAAAGCTGCCTTAATCCAAAAATGAGTTTATTTGATTTTGAATGGCCGTCGTTTGCAGGTGGTGGTACCACCCTTGTAATTACTTTTTGAGGAACCGGTAATTTTGGCGGCAGTATTTCTACCACAATTTTACCGATTACGAGTTTGGGAGCAGGCTGATTTATTTGGTTGCGATGAACCGGTCCGGCAGGTTTGATATCCTGATGCGATGGTGTTAGGCGTTGAATCCGCGAACTGCTTTGCTTTAATCCATTTTCCTTTTGCACAACATCTTTAATCAACGGGTTTATCCTTGGCTTTATTACCGAAATTGTTTCCTCTTCCTGAACTGCTTCATTAAAGTTATCGCCTGACTTTTGGCTTTCTTGCTTAACGGCCACTTTTATTTCAGGTGCAATTTTTGTAACTGATTTATTAAATAATCCGGGTTCACTTTCGTAGTGCTTAACTGCTATCTTTTCTATACCCTCTTTTCGCAAAAGTTGCTCATTTTTATAGTTGATTGTTGCGGAATTATTGTTTTTTACAGGATTGCTTTCAACTTCAGTTTCCACCCGTTCAATATGCTTTGAAAAATAGGTTGGTTCAATACTTTTTCCCTCTTCTTTATTTTCTGTCCTGCTTAAAACAAGAGACTGCTGTGCAGGTTGAATTGAAACCGGTTGAACGAGAAGCATGCTTTGTTGCACAAATTGATTTTGCCCGGCAACCTCCTGATTATTATTCTCTTCCGAAAAATCATCCACGTTCCCCGATTGAGCGGCACCAAATAAAGCCATCGAGGGCAACATTTCCTGTGGAGAATTACCTGAACTTCTTGCCGCTATATTTAGCAGGTATTCACGCATAAAACCATTAATTGTCCAGTTGTATTAAGGCAGCATACTGTTTACGTACACTTCGGGGCAGGCTCAGTATTTCTTGCTGCGACCAATGATACTGTGAAGCAATACTGTGTACCTCCCTCATAAGTACCGGCCTTTCCTGTTTTAATTTTGTTAAGAAAAACGATTGCATATCAAACTGTACTTGTTGTGTATGTCCGCATTCGGGGCATACTGCCTGCATTTCCATACTAAGTACAGGCGCAAGCTCAGCCATTTTTTGTTGCACTTTTTCACCATCGGTTTCAGCATTTCCCTCCAGCAGGCATCTTTCCAATAATTGCTGTTCAGCTTTTGCCCCGGTAAGTCCATTAATATGCAGTTCATCTTCGCCAGTAGGCAGCCTGAAGCTTATTCCCGGTTCAAGTTGGTACTTTCCAATAGCTGAAACTGAATTTGAAGGTTGATAATGGTTTAGCAATTCATCAAGCGAAAAATCAAGGTCAAATTTTTGCGTGCATGCCGCACAATTTACCGTACTTTCTATTTTTGCACCGTAAAGCGAAATATACAACAATGCCAGTAACCTGTCTCGGTCGGCAGTTACTATTTGAGCCGCATTAACTTTATGATTATCTGTTCCCACAGGTTGCATTAACGATTGGATCAGTTTGATCAGGATTGGGGTACCCGTATTATCTACAGCCATTTCATCAGCACCACACAATCTTCTTAAAAATACGCCCCCGGTACCAGGGGTCAACCGGAGCGGAATAAATAAATTTGCTGATCCATGCATATGATAATCCTTTAGGTCTGTGTAGGTTCGGGTACTTCCATATCGCGTTCCCAACCTTCGTTTTGCAAAACCATTTGCTCAATGGCCACTGCATTGCCCCCTGCATCAAGTTCGGGCAGGGCCTGATAAGTAGATACCCAACAGCGGTAAACCTTGTAGGCTTTTGCAACCACACCTTGTTCATTTAACAATTCAATGATGATATCTTTTCTAAAATCTTTCAAGGAGATAACGGAGTCGCCTTCCACATTCCATACTTTTTTCGCCCAGTTTTCAAATTCCGGATCGTGTGTTACACCCCTGTCCAGTGTAATTGGTTCAAAACTCCAAACACTGGGGCTAAGCCTGGAACTGCTGGGATCTCCCCCTTCCCTGTGTTTTACGGGTTCTGTGGTTTGCTTAAGCCCTGAAACCTTGCTAACACCAGCAACCACTTTGCCATCCCAGCGAATGCGAAATTTAAAATTTTTGTAAGGGTCAAAGCGGTAGGCGTTGACCACAAATTGAGGAATTGCCATAATTTATTTTTTTTAGTTATACCTGAATTTGACCGGTCATTTGTTGAAGATAGAGAATTACGAATTCTGCGGGTTTTAATGGAGCAAAACCAACCCATACATTTACAATACCCAGATTAATATCATTTTGCGTAGTCGTTTCACTGTCACATTTTACAAAATACGCATCCTGTTTTTTTGTTCCCTGAAATGCGCCCTGCCGGAAAAGATTATGCATAAAAGCGCCTACATTCAATCGTATCTGTGCCCACAATGGTTCGTCATTGGGTTCAAAAACCACCCATTTTAAACCACGGTAGAGGCTTTCTTCAATGAAAAGGGCAGTACGGCGAATGGGTATGTATTTGTATTCACTTGCAAAATCATCATCGCCATCCATGGTTCGGGCACCCCAGTTTACAATGCCATTTGGGAAAATTCTGATTGTATTAACACCCCTGGGATTTAAAAAGCCATTGTCACCGTCTGAGAACCGGTATTCAAGTCCTGAAATCCCCCTGAGATCCGCTTCCGTGCCGGCAGGCGCTTTCCAAACACCTCGGCTTGCATCAATTCTGGCCATTAAACCGGCAATGGCACCACTTGGGCCGATTTGCATATTCGTTCCATTTTCATTCAGTGTTAAATTGGGATAGAAAACCGCACTGTAATTCTTTACTAACCCTGTTCTTAATGCGGGCATTCCTGCAACTGCCAATTGTGGGGTTGTCCAGGTTGTTTCAGGATCCATTAACAGAAATGCCCGTCTGCCTTCGCAAAAAACACTTGCTTTACTCCAAAGTGCAGATTGAGCAACAGCAGTGAAACCAGCATTCTTTGGCAATACCATTAAGTTAAAAAGATCTACTTCCTTGTCAACTATTACATAGGCAGCATCATATTCTGTTGCTGTGATTACATTTCCATTCTTACCTTCAGCCAGGCTGGTGGCAACAAGGTCGGCAGGTGCTTCTGTGTTGAGCGGAGAAGCAGGTATTGGAGAAAGGGCAGCCCATTTATAAACGACGTAATGGGGAGCGTACCTTGTATTTGTGGTTGAAAGTACAGGGTCCATTGACACGCCAGTCCATGTTTGACTATCTGTTTTTACACCCAAAATATCTCTGTATAATTCCAGATCAAATTTGCCGCCCGGGCCCGCAACAGAATTGGTTACCACTGCACGGATTGAGTTTCCTAAGGTTCCCTGGAATTTTGCCGTAATACTTAATGTAGTTGCGGCGGCCGCATCATTGAGAGTGAGGCTGGCAGTGATTGCAGGATTTGTTGCTGATGCGGCACCGGTTATAACCGCAACACGGATGATATAACACTGGGTACCTCCATTCAAAAAGAAGAGCTGTACTGCCCTGGCCATATCTCCCTGGGAGGTATCATCGGTGAATGTTCGTACGAATTCGGTGTAATTCAGGCAAAATACCGGTTCATTTATTGGCCCCCATAATGTAGGACCGACAAATAAAGCAACAGAAGTACTGACTCCTGCAATCGTTCGAACCCCACTAGGTACTTCCTGAACATATACGCCGGGATAAGATGTTTGTACTGGCATGATGATTAATTATTAAAAATGATGAATGCTAAATCTTTTGAAACAATGTAGAAATTAC
>JBBQXO010000223.1:0-6578 GCA_038209595.1 Chitinophagales bacterium | reverse complement strand
GCAAGAACAACTTCATTAATCTGGGACTTTGATAAAGGATTGGATAATTTAAACCATCGGCTAAAAATATACATGGTTGAAACTAACGGGTTACCAAATTTAAGTAATGGAGATACACCCGACATTCATTCGCTGGATTACGGTATTTGGGCAGCAGAGGTAATTGAAAAATTGAAAATTGAGAAAGCATTTGTAGCGGGTGCTTCGTTTGGCGGACTTATTTGTATGAAGCTTGGTATAGTAAAGCCAGGTATGATTAAAGCAGCTTTTTTATTAAATGCTGGTTGCTTACAACCTTTTTCCTTAACACTTAAAAATCTTTTTTATAATCTTCTTCCAATAATAAATCCAACAGAAAAGAACGTCCTAAAATTTTTAGACAAAGCCGTTTTTTCTAAAAAAAATAATCATTTGTCAGCAACATCTGAGCAAATGTTAGTTGACTATGAAGTTTTTGCCATCAGTCGGTATAAAGACAGAACGCAAAAGCCGTATTATATGGATAAGCAATTGGCAGCAGTGAAAGTGGATACTTACCTTCTTGAAGGAGATAAAGATTTACTATTTCCGTTTCAAAAATCTATTGACAATGCAAAAAAAAATATCAAAACATTAAAAGAAGCAAAAGTATTTCACAATGTAGGACACGGAATTGAAACCTACGATAAAGCTATGAACTACATTGGAGAAATAATAACAAACTACCGCCAACAGGCGTTTGCCAAAAAAGCAGGTTCAGTGCTTAAATGATTCCGATAGATCAGGATTATGCTGTATTAGCAAGTTCAGTGAGAAGATAGTTTAGTACTTCGAAATCGTCCTCTTCTGCAAGCTTCAAACCGTTAGCAGACATTTATGCAAACGGAGTTACTGCATTGCTTTGAACCCCGGAGCCAAGATTGGAAACCGCCTGGAATGAAGATTAAAGATGTCATGCATAGCAGTATACACAGCGTTTGCGGGGTACAATGATGGATGGCAAGAAACAAATCAATTTTAATAATTAAATATTAGATCATGCTTATTTTAATTTCAGGTCCTTATCGTAGCGGCACCAATGACGATCCGCAGAAAATGAAAGAGAATTTACAACGGCTGGAAGCTGTGGCGTTGCCAATTTTCAGGCTTGGACATATTCCTGTTATTGGTGAATGGTTGGCATTGCCATTACTGCATTTGGCAGGCTCCCTCAAGCCTGGTGATGAAGCCTATCAGGAAATATCGTATCCCATTGCTCATAGGATATTACTGAAGTGTGATGCGGTGTTGAGGATAGAAGGAAGCTCCAAAGGTGCAGATGAAGACGTGAGAATTGCAAAAGAAAATGGTTTGAGCGTATATTATAGTTTAACTGATATACCCAAGGCTTAATACAAAAAAAAGGCGATCCATCATTGCTGACGCACCCTGCATTATCGCTCCACATTTTATAAACCTGTTACAGGCGTAACAGGTTTACTTTTTATAAATACATTTGTTTGAGACAAAAGATGGGGAAAAGGCTACCGGCTTTAATTTGCGGGCTAATGAGAAATAATTTTTCTTTTGGTCATGGGGCTGCAGACATAAGTGCTACCGGTTTTTTTCCGGTTGAAAGTGAATCTTGAATCCGCCGCATAATCCGGCGATTGTGCCGTTAAATAATTAATAGCGACCGCTACCTTCTTCCCCAAAAACCACCCTTGTTTACATCATAATTTTATCATGAAATAAATAGTAACAAAATAACTAACAGGGGTTTTTGTGTTAAATAGCAGTATAATATTTTGGTTTGCAGGATTCTTATCAGAGACGCAGCAATATTTTGGCAGCCTTACCACCATTCATCGCTTTGTTTGTATAAAGAGGATAAATTATTTTGGTTTGCAAGGTTCTACAAGAGACGTAGCAGTATTATAATTTTTACTTAATGACCTGGCTTACCCTCCATAAATTTTCTAGTGTATTGTTTGATTTAAAATAATAATAATCATGTTAAAAAACTTACAACGAATTATGCTCGTTACCGCCCTGGCCGCATTGTGCATGCACAATGCAGCATGTCAAAGCAAAAAGCCTGTGCAAGAATACATGTCGGTACCCGGCCCTCTGCAATTTAACAACAGCAGTTATCACTTAAGCTGGAGTGCACATCCTTCGGCAGATTTCTTTAAACAGGAATATCTTACAAAGGGAGTTAACCCGGACGCTTACAAATTTATGCTCCTGCTAGACGCTGTTACCGGTAACAAGGATATCAAAACCGTGGTGGCTGCAAAAGTGGCGGAGCTTAAAAAAATGAAAGAAACGAATCCCGTTGTTCAATATGAAGTTATTGAGAATGCAAATACAGGTGAATATATGCTCGACTTCTTACTGAGTGCAAATGCTCCGGATGGCAGTATTGCTATTATTGAGCGAAACGTTTACCGTTACAGCAGTTTCACCAGTAAGAATGGTATAAAAACTGTCTTGTTGTTTGGCATAAGTAACAGGGCTTATGGTAAAGATGCTGCCACATTTCTAAGCGCACTCAAAATGAACAGGAAAGAGCTGGTAAATAAGGTAGCACAACAAAAGTTGCCATTGGTGCAGCTTAACTAAGTTGCTTCATAGCATTGTGTACAGAACCCCAAACGTTAAAGTACAAATCTGCTTTTTTAAGATTTCCTTCAAAAACATTCCTCCTGAGCAAACAATAAACAAGCTGCCCTAATGCTACCCATGTTGGCACTATGAGGCTGTGTAATTTCTTATTATTGAAAACTAATGAAAGATCAAATTCATTAAAATAAATTTACGATCATGAGCATTTTTGAATTCTTCAGGCTGTCCAAAAAGCAGGTAGAGGAGCCAACTCGTGTAGGGCCAGACCGGCCTGAATGTGACATCAACAAAAGTTATAAGCTGGTGGAGATTTTAAAAGTACCAAGGGAAAAACGTGATGGTAACTGGTATGATACATTTTATGCCAACGTTGCTAACGCCAGCTTCGCATGTGGTACGACACAGGTGTTAACCGGCCCAGATGGTTTCCCTTACTTCATCTTACGGTCTCCGCAAGAAAACCAATCCTTTGAATCTTTTTGTATAGAAAATATGAAAGATGATTTTTTATTGAAAAAAGGATGGGGTGTGGTATTTAACCCAGCCGAAGATAAGAGTGCAGACTGGGTATTTACCTATGGGGATATCGTTAACTTTCACATTAACAAAACATTCAAATCGCCAGTTGCCGAAGCTGATTTCAATCACGTAGCCTTTACGGACAATGTGGGTACGACAACCTTGGAAAAGCAGGTTATGATTGGACAGCCATCACAAACCTACTTACCTGAACCTACACGAAAAGTATTAAAGTCATTTCTGCAAAGTAAGGGCATTAGAAAGCCGAAAGTTATGTTAGTTAGTTCCTGCGATGAGGGCCAAACTACCCGACGGCTGGCGCTAAATATTTCACCTGAAAATTATCCTGAAAGAACCCAGTTAGATCACGTGATGCAACAGGTAGGCTGGTTTTTGCCCAATGACTATATCCTGATGCCCGTTTCTAAAAAATCAGAACTGGCAAAAGGATTTAGTGATTTGTAACCCTGCCCTCAGTAATGAGCATGTGGTGAACGTAGTGAGAATATTAAAAAATAACTCTTTCAAAATAAAAAATTAAATATTGCCTGAAAAATTAATGAACCCGGTACATAACATATCCATTAGAGATACATTATTTGGTGATCTGCCACTCAATTACTGGGCCAATCTAAACAATGCTGATATTCCCTGGAATTTGTTCAAAGACGCCGAAGACAGCATCAGTAATGGCGCTAAGCAAGAGGCCATTGAAAAGCTTCAACACATTATTGCATTGCCGGACCTTGAGTCAAGGCAGTACCTGCAAGCTTATTTTTTTTTGAATGAACTAGGAATTCCCGCACAAGGAAAATTGGAAGTATTTGGGATTGTATTGGAAGTAGCCATGCCCGAGGGTGTTGAACTGCTGGCCATATATGCTGATCACTCTGCACGATATTATAATTATTCTGGCAGCGCTATTATTTGGCAAAGTAAAGATGATTCGCTGGATGACAGGATAGAGGATATTTTGTATGATGGCATGCGTGTGGTAGAAAAAATTGGCCCCTGGAAAGATGAAAGGTTGGCAGCCCCGGCCAATGGTATAGCAAGAATAAATTTTCTTACAACGCATGGGCTACATTTTGGAGAGGCGCCCCAGGCTGTTTTATTTAAAGATGCCACGGCAGGAAGAATATTGCATGATCTGATGGCCCTGCGGGATTCGTTGATTGATAAAGTGAGTCGGTCTACCGAAATAAATCGAATATGATTAAAATTCTCTGGGCCCTAATAGGTCTCAATACACTTGCTCTCCTGTTTTTTATAGCAGCATATTTTGTTATAAACAGCGGCAAGCAAGTGGATTCCCAGGAAAAAGGGTGGACTTTTATCCTGTCAGTTGCAGGATTGTTGGTAATTCTTTTAGCGGCTCTTCCGTTAAAATTTGGAAGTTCTACAGGTGCTGTAATTTTCGCAGGTTTTTTTGCAATGCTGCCACTTGTAACAACAATCTGTATCGTAGTTTCAAATCACTTGCCTTCCTTTAAAAAAAATCAAACCCTGGCAGCATATTATTACAAAGATAAAACGCAAAGAAGCATTGCAGCAGCAATAGAACACAACGATACATCACTATTGACAGAGCTGATAAAAGGCCAGGATCTGAATGTGCGCAGCAATACTGATCTTGAAATACCCACTTATCTCCAGTTTGCTTTGCGGGTGCAACTAGGTAAAGTAGAAAAATCGGATAGAGCCAATACGAGCTGTATTAAAATTTTGTTAGCCAATGGAGCCGATGCTACTCCTGCGCTTGCGCAGGCTGTAATCAATGCTGATTCGTCTCTTGTGGCCCTCTTGCTGGAGCATGGCGCCGATCCGAATACGTATGGATTTGCCAACAATGATCCTGTTTTATTTGAAGCGATTGGTACCAGCCGGCAGACGACGGATATTGCCATACATCTCATTGAAAAAGGTGCCGATGTAAATGCGAAAGCACTTAATAATGGCGACCTTACCCCAGCAATGTTTGCAGCAAATAATGCCCGCACCAGCCCCTATTGGAAAGAAGTTTGGCGGCTCGTACTTTATCTCCTGGAAAAAGCAAATGCTGATTATACTTACACCACAAAAGATGGCAATAGCATGCAAAGCATCATCACTACGATACGAAAGGATGCCGATGAAAGTAAAGTTACCATGCCTGCCGATTTTTATAAAGTGGTACAATGGCTCTACGATCACAAAGTAAATACCCAGCCGGAAATTACGGATTCATCTTTTAAAAAATAATTCGTCATGAAAGGAAAACTAACGTTAATGGCCTGCCTGATCGGCCTGATTATATTTTGCACCGACTATACAAATACATTTGCCCGGAAATTGATTGGTAAGCCCGTGTCTTCACCAATTGTAAAAGAAAACACCAAGGTGAAGAACAGCATTGTAGCCTTCCTGCAATGGTATAAACTAAACCTCCATAAGGCCAATAGTTTTCCGCTGCTGGCAAAAGATAGTTCGGGATATTATATGCTTAATAAGCAGGCGACAGGTAATTATCTCAATTTTATGCGCAGCAGTAAATGTGTAAACGAAAACTATATTAAGTATTGGAAAACTTATTTCAACGAAAAGGCTGACATGCTCAAAAACGAGAAACTAACTTCGGACATGCCGGAAGGATTTGACTTCGATTTTGTTTTAATCACCCAGGAACCAGAACTTATTTTAAATAAGATAACGCAACTGAAAATGAGCATCATTTCTATGAATGCCAGTACAGCACTTGTAAGCGTGACGTTGCCTTCCGTTACAATTGTTGCCTACGAATTTGAAATGTACAAAGTAAAGGCGCTGTGGAAGATCGGTTACATCTCAACACCTAATTATGATTAACATCAAAAGTGGGATTCGTTACACGATGAAAGCGGTTGTGAGATTTGCCATGGCATGCTTAGTACTTTTGTTTGCAAGTCGTAATATTGGGTATGAGATAAAAGAGGGTATTGTAACTTTTAATGGAAAGGAAATTAAAGGTAAAAATTTCGTTGTATTAAATGAGAATTTTGCCAAAGAAGATACCACAGCGTATTACAAAAAATACCGCTTGCCAGGAGCGGATATTACAACCTTTGTTGCACTCGATAACCGCTACGCAAAAGATAAAATGTGGTTTACTATTACGATGAAAAAAGAGAAGGTCAAAACTATTACCTTACTAAACACAATGTGATCTTTAGTATTAAAGATGCAGAGCCTTCAAGCTTCGCAACACTCTCAGATGGCTATGCAAAAGACAGTAAACGTGCCTACCAAAATAGCCTAGAATTCAAGGGGAAGGATGTGCAAACGCTCACCTTGCTACAAGGCGAATTTCTGAAAAATAAATACAAGGTTTACTATAAAAAGCTGCCCGTAAAAGATGCATTACCAAATAGCTTTCGGATATTGAATGACAGTTATGCCAGGGATACAGCCCGCATATTTTTGTACGGTTACCTTTCAGATGATAGCCAAAGCATTCA
>JBBQXO010000222.1:0-6648 GCA_038209595.1 Chitinophagales bacterium | reverse complement strand
TATACCCAATATCTAAGCAGTTAACATTAACTTTATAATTGTAAAAAGTAAAAAATAGCTTCCAATTTTTTTCACAGTCATCTCCTCAAAGTATAAGGGAGATGGCTTTTTCAATTGGCCAATTCCCTTATTTTTTACCGTACGCTCATTTATTTGCCATTCGCTCATTTTTCTTCTTTTTTAGCAGAAAAAGTATATTCCTTAGCACTCTAAATTAATTTTATGAAGAAATATTCTTTTCTGTTTATTCTTTTTACCGGGTTTTGTATATCATCAAAAGCACAGGTAAAAATCGGTGGCACACCTGGTGCGCCTGATATATCTTCAGTGCTTGAGCTGGATGGAGGCACTAACAAGGGTTTATTGCTACCCAGAATGACTAAACAAAATATGATGGATATTCAAAACCCTGCAACTGGCCTTGCCATATTTGCTACTGACGAACAAGCCATTTACGTACGATTAGCTGGCAGCTGGGAAAAACAAGCGCCATTTACCTTACCTTATTACGGACTTTATAATTATGAATTGGCATCCACCTTTAAAATTGAAAACAATTCGCCAACCGGCACTGCAATTAGTGGTATTACAACTGCAGGAGTGGGTATTGATGGACAAAGCAATACCGGAATTGGAGGTTTTTTTAATGCAAATGCAAATGGGAGAGCGCTAATTACCGGCCTTGGAAGAGTAGGTATTGGAACATATTCACCCACGGCTATTTTGCATATTGATGGTACTAACCAAACAGGTAATACGTTAACTATTGTTGATGACCAGGATCCATTTATATTGCTGCAAAAAGCGGGCATTGCCAAAGGGTTTCTTCAAACATTGGGCGACGACTTTAAGCTGGGTACCGTATTAACCAATCCAACGGGTTCATTTATTGTCCGCACTGGAAATGCAGACCGACTGTTTCTTGATAATACAGGATTGCTAGGTATTGGTAATCCGGCAGATGGTGCAAGATTGTATGTGGATGCTACCAACACATCTTCAACAGCAATGATTGTTAATGATCAAAACCCTACCATACAATTGCAAAATAGTGGTGTGAACAAAGGATCGCTGCAATTAAATGGCGATGACCTGCGAATAGGGGTAAACCAAGAAAATGCTAATGGAAATATTGTTTTTAGAATCAATGGAGCAGACCGTATAAATATTGATAATGCGGGTGATATGACGATTGGAAGTATTGCAAACAAAGACGCTTCCTTAAGTACTTTCGCTG
This sequence comes from Chitinophagales bacterium, assembly GCA_038209595.1. Lineage (GTDB taxonomy): Bacteria > Bacteroidota > Bacteroidia > Chitinophagales > Chitinophagaceae > Phnomibacter. The sequence continues at coordinate 5,411 of JBBQXO010000222.1, read as the reverse complement.
CAAATGATGCCGTTAATACGAAAGCAAATATTGATTTGCAAAGTAATTACGGATCCACACATGGTCCAAATATCAAATTTACAGGACGTTCACCTGCTACAACTCAACTTGGCTCTATTACGAACTTTAGCGACTTTATGGAATTTCGTTCAGGCGTTGGTACTGCTCGTGGATTTCGATTTAAAACGAATGACAAAGAGGTAATCCGTGTGAGCAGTAATGGAAATATGGGGGTTACAACAAGGTTAGGGGTGGGTACGATAAGCCCTGCTGCCTTACTTCATATTGACGGCTACAACAATGGTAATTATACAGAAGGAGAGATCGTAAGGATACAAGGATTTAACCCAATAATGCAGTTCATGAATGTTACCAGCAACGTGGGTTTTATACAGGCAGCAGGAGGTAATCTTACAATAGGTACAAATATCAATACTGTAGGCGATGTAATTTTAAGAACAGCGGGGGCTGATAGAGTCTTTCTTAAAAATAACGGAAAATTTTTTATAGGCGGTGATCTTACATTTAGTTCTGAATTTACATTGGCAGCAAAGGGCAAAATTGCAGGATCAGAATTTGTAGTAAAAACCGTTGCATCCTGGCCCGATTATGTATTTGCCGAAGGTTACAAACTAAAAAGCCTTGAAGTAACAGAAGCCTTCATTAAAGCCAACAAACATTTGCCTAATATACCCTCAGCAGCAGAAATCGAAAAGAATGGCTTGGAGTTGGGGGATATGCAAAAGCGTATGATGGAAAAAATAGAAGAACTTACCTTGTATTTAATTGAAGCCAATAAAGAAATTCAAATATTGAAAAAACAAATGGAAGAAAGAAAATAATCAGAAGGCCTTTTCAGATATTTTTTTAAAGGGGTCCACAAATAATAGCTAGAAAATATTTTCAAATGTTTTTTGAGCCATCTCCATAAAGTATCATGAAAATGGCTTTTACAATTTGTCCATGCCGCTCTATTTTTCACCGTTCTCTCGTTCATTTGCCATTCGCTAATTATCTAGGTCAATTAGCTGAAACAATTTATTTCTTAGCAGTATAAAATACTTTTTATGAAAAAATATTCATTCCTGTTGATTCTTTTTATTGGGTTATCTATTTCACTAAATGCACAAGTAAAAATAGGCGGCACCCCCGTGGCGGCACATCCTAGTGCGGTGCTGGAAATAGATGGAGGTGTTAACAAAGGATTGCTATTTCCGCGAATGACCAAACAAAATATGCTGGATATGCAAAATCCTGCGGAAGGGCTTACCGTGTATACCACCGATGAAAAAGCGGTATATATCCGTCAGGCAACCGCATGGGTGAATCTTTTGGTGAAAAGCGATCAGTTTAAACTACCCTATACAGGAAGCGTTGCAACAACAACAGCAGCGTTCAGCATTCAGAATACAGAAGTAACCGATGATGGCGTTGCCATACAAGGAGAAAGATTAGGATTTGGTACGGGGGTAGTTGGAAAATCTTTGGGTGGAAATGGCGTTCATGGTATATCTATCGGTGGAATTGGCGGTGTTTTCTCTTCCACTAATGGGTTAGCTTTAGCTACGGGCGAAGGAAAGATCACTTTTGGCGGTTATGGCTTTACGGATGCCAAGTTATATGTAGATGGCTCGGCTGATGCTGGTAAAGTTCTTATTTTAAATGATGAAGTGGATCCGGAATTTCAAATGACAAAGAATGGTATTAATATGGTAAATATGTTAGCCAGGAATTCATCTTTTCTTATAGACAACAGTTCGGGCAAATTCGAGTGGAGAAAAAATACATCATTTACAAATAGCATGGTTTTGGATGAAGGCGAATTAAATCTTTCCAAAAGCCTCGCGGTTGGATTTACCAATACAGCACCATTAGCCGCCCTACATATTAAAAGTTCTAAAGCGGCAGGTAACCCTACCTTTATTGCAGATGCCAATGATCCTTTATTTACACTAAAAAATGCCGGCGTTGATAAGGGCTTTATTGCATTATCAGACGACAATATTAGAATAGGCACTTTTGCAAATAATGATTTAGGAAATTTTGTAATTCGTACCAATGGAGGTGACCGGGTGGTAGTACGTCCTGATGGCAAAATGGTATTGGGTAGCCCAACGGGCAGTGCCCCGGTAAGCAACCATCTGTTGGCCGTTAAAGGTCGAATTGCCGCCACAGAATTTACAATTACCAATATTGCTGCATGGCCCGATTATGTTTTTGCCGATGATTATAAACTCAAGTCGCTGGAAGAAACGGAAGCGTTTATAAAAGCAAACAAGCACTTACCGAATATACCCGCAGCAGCAGAAATTGAAAAGAATGGCTTGGAGTTGGGAGATATGCAAAAGAGAATGATGGAAAAAATAGAAGAGCTGACCTTGCACCTGATAGAATCCAATAAGCAAATCAATCAGTTGACTGCTGTTCAATCAGAATCTAAACAACAGATAGATGAACTAAAGCAACAGGTAAAAATGCTGCAACCTAAACAATAGATTATTTCTGTTGGTTGGGTAGTGGATGTATGGCGGTTAAGCACCCCCTTTTTTATGATGATATTTACTGAAATATGTTTTAATTTTTCATCGCTATCCTATCCACCCATTCATACACCATTTATTCATTTTGTAAGCAATTGCCAGTAGTTTCTTACAGGTTTCTATTACATAAAATACTTACAAACTAAAATTTTAATTATGAAAAAAATTGCTTTCTTATTCATCTTGATTTATAATTATTGTGATGCTCTGCAGGCGCAGGTAAAAATTGGTGGCGCAGCGGCCATACCTCATGCAAGTGCTGTTTTAGAATTAGACGGGGGTAATAATCGCGGATTATTACTGCCACGTATGCGAAAAATGGATATTGATGCCATAGTAAACCCCGCCGAAGGACTCACTATTTATGCTACAGATGAGCAGGCTGTTTATTTGCGTAAAAGTGGGGCTTGGGAAAAGCAGGCACCTTTTAGTTTACCTTTTACGGCTACCTTAGCATCGCCTTCAACCCTTCTGGATATTTCAAATACAGGTGAAACTGGATTTCCGAGTGCCATACGAGGCTATTCAAAGAATACTATAGGTCTGTTAGGAGTAAGCGATAATTATATTGGCGTTTATGGTTCTGCTGGAAGTCAATCAGCTATTGGTGGTTATTTTGGAAATAGTTGGGGTGGTGCTGCCATCGCAACTCTTGGTAGAACTGGAATAGGTACTCTAAATCCGACTGCATTGTTACACATAGATAATACTAACTCCCCAGGTTCTAACATGATTCTAAACGATAAGTTAGCCGCTACCTTTCAATTGCAAAATGCAGGGGTGAATAAAGGGTACCTACAAACAGATGTAAACGATATGGTGGTAGCCACAAATTTTGCTAATAATACCGGCAAAATAATAATGCGTACCGGTGATGCCGACCGGCTGATTGTTGATAACAATGGCCACACAGGTATTGGAGCGCCATCTATTGGTGCCAGATTGTATGTAGATGCCATGGCTACATCGGCCACTGCCATGGTTCTGAATGATCAAAGCCCTACACTGCAATTGCAAAATGCAGGTGTTGATAAAGGCTTTATGCAGGTAGTTGGCAACGACTTGAGAATGGGTACCAATGCAGCTAATACTACTGGGAATATTTTAATGCGGACAAAAGGAACTGACCGCATGCGTATAGATAGTGCCGGAATTGTAAGTATAGGAATCGGTGGAAGTGGTAATTACAGTCTGGACTATAGTGCGCTAAACATACATGGCGGTCCGCTTACAATAGATGACGATAATTTTCCTGCAATAATTTTTAAGGACACTTACACCAATCCAAACAATGAAAATTTATTGGGAGTTATTGCTTTTAATTCGTTCAATATGACTTTTAACGCTTCAAATCGGGGATTTCAATTTACGGATCTTAACGGGAAAAGATATTTAACGATGCAACAAAATACCGGCTATACCAATATTGAAAAACGACTTGGTATTAGTACCGAGAACCCAACGGCCAAATTTTTCATAAATGGTATTGACGATGCGGCCACGGCTATGGTCATCAATGATAATGACCCATTGATACAATTGCAGCAAACCGGCGTAAGCAAAGGGTATATACAGCTCGATGCAAACGATTTGGTGCTGGCTACTAACATCTCAAATAATACCGGTAAAGTTGTGCTACGAAACAATAATGTTGACCGCTTGCTGGTAAACCCCGATGGCAGGCTTATCGTAGGTAGCCCCACTGGTACCTCACCCGCTGGCAGCCAAATGTTAAAAATCAGAGGTGGTGTACAGGCCACCGATTTTACGGTTACTGCACTGGCAGCCTGGCCCGATTATGTATTTGCCGATGACTACAAATTAAAAAGCCTGGAAGAAACCGAAGCCTTTATAAAAGCCAATAAGCATTTACCCAACATACCCGCTGCTGCTGTAATAGAAAAAGAAGGGTTTGCACTTGGCGATATGCAAAAGCGGATGATGGAGAAAATAGAGGAACTTACCTTGCATTTGATTGAAGCCAATAAAAATATTCAAACTCAAAAGGTTGAAATGGAAGAATTGAAAAAACAAATGGCTACTATTTCAAATAAAAATTAGAAAAGGATTTGCAGTGATAAATGGTCAAGTTCCTAAATTGCAATATTTAAAGTGAATTTATAAGCTATTGAAATTTTTTATCACCATACTAATTTGCTGGATAGCGCATATTTCTGTTGCACAGCCATATCGTTTTAGCCATATTACTACGGCAGAGGGGTTACTGAGCGATTTGCGCTTAGTGATGACGGAAGACAGGCAGGGCAGGTTATGGATAGGTTCTGATGAAGGTATTAATATTTTTGATGGACAACAATTAACCACCTTTAATCAAACAGCAAGTTTTTTCGAATATTCATCCAGAATCTTGCAAATTTATTGTGATAAAAAGGGCCGTATCTGGATTGCAACTCCCCTTGGAATTTTTTATAAAAACGAAACAGATAACCAGTTCTTTCAGCTGCCCCTGCTTATAAATCCTTTAGCTGATTATATTTTTTTTGGTGAAACATCAACAGGTGAGTTACTTATTGCAGGAAAAAATGAGGCGTATATTTTAAATGAATTATTAAAAGTTAAAAAGCTTAACGGGCTTGATAGCCTATTTGAACAGTATAAGTCATTGGGTAGCTTTGAAAAGTTTACCGGTGATAAATGGCTTATGGGTTTTAGAAGTAAGCTGCTTTTGGTAAATATGAAAGAGCAGCGGGTAATCAGGGAATTAGTACCATTTAATACCTGGTGTTCAGCCAAAGTAAACGATAGCATTATTTTGACAGGAAGTTTTGCCCATGATACCATTTCTTTAGTTAATGTAAACACGGGTGCAAGGCAGGATATTAATGATTGGCCGGCAACTGATGGCAAACG
>JBBQXO010000221.1:0-6688 GCA_038209595.1 Chitinophagales bacterium | reverse complement strand
GCGGCGTTTTAGAAGGTGGCATATATAAAGTCAGATCTATTTTAAATACTTCATTTTAAAATCTTAGCGCATATATCGGATCCTGTAAGATTTAAGAATTCAACGCTACCCTTATCAATCCCGTAGGGATGACATATCGGTTGAAAAGAAATTAAACAGGACCCAATGAATCCCGTAGGGATGGCACAGCAAGAAAGCAAATGTTGGGTTTTGCCTTTTATTCAGGGCAGGCGATTTACCAGCCGTATGAATTGTGATTGGTTGTTTGCGATGCATTACGCCTCGAAAAATATGCCATGCCTACGCCATTTTTTATAAAATGTTCTGTAAGGAGGATGCCGATATATCAATTGTGATTCTTCAGAATTGCATCATCTTTAAATCATAACAATATTTAAAAAATCAATGCTACCCTTACTAATCCCGTAAGGATGGCATATCGGAAGAAAAGAAATTAAACAGGGTGCAATGAATCCCGTAGGGATGGTACAATGAAAGGCATGATGTTGGGTTTTGCCATTTAACCAGTGCTACCCATGCGAGGCCTAATGATTTTTAAATTGCAGTTTGCGATCAGAGTTGCTTAGCAAGTGTTTCCGGCCGCAAGCCTGCGCATGTTATGGCGCCTTTATTTTCTATCCGAAATTTTAAACCCTTGTTTCGAGGTATTGCTCAGCTGTCAGCACTTTCAAACCGGGTTTGGTAATGAGGCTAAAATCTTTGAGATTGTTGGTTATAAAAAACTGGCATCCATTTTTGAATGCAATTTCATAAAGGATCGTATCCTCTAAATCTACCTTGTTGTTGGTACAGGCTTCATGTATGTCAGAATTGGTGCAGGGAAGCAGTTCGAAAAACTCGGAAAAACCCTGAAATATATCATTCAATTCTTGCTGTGAACATGATTTTCTCAATAAATAACAGCAATTGGTGATCACCGTTTCTGAGATGCATCCGGTTACTTTACCTAAAAAGCCATCTTTAAATAATATGGCGGCAAAAGCATGTCTTTCCCTGTTTGCATCCAGGTAATCCATTACAATATTGGTATCGAAAAAAATCCTATCCATGCTTTTCTGCTATTGCTTTGGTAAGAGTATCTTTCACGTCATCTCTCACTTTGGTATCGGCAATACCACAGGTTTTAGTAAAAAAATTCAGTGATTTTTGTTCCCGGTTTTCTTTGCTAATTTGTTGCGTAAATAATTCCTCCGCTATCCTCGAGACAGAAGTATTGTTTCTACGGGCATACCTTTTGATTTCTTTGGCCACCTCTTCATCCACAGAAAGATTCAATTTTACAGTCATAACCAAAGATACGTATAAAACATGAATCGTACGCCATTGGATAGAATATCAACCCTTTCACAAATAAACTCTTTGGTAGAAATTGGTACTGTCGTCACCTTTTCACATATCCTGAAACTTCAGGGGTATTACGATTCGTTGGTGACGCTGCGCCACGAAAAATATGTCATACCTACGGAATTCTGATGCAACCATAACGATATTACTTGCTACCGATATGCCATGCCTACGGCATTTTTATAAAAAAATGCGGCGTTTGTAAAGGCTACCAATAAGCCAACCCCCTAAATGTTTTACCAGGCCAAATCATAGATTTCTAATCTTTAACCACAGACAGCAATCATGAATTCAATGTAACTACTTACCAATCCCGTAGGGATGACATATCGGTAGAAAACAATTAATCAAGGCAAAATGAATCCCGTAGGGATGGCACAATGGAAGGCATGATGGTGGGATTTGCCATTTATTGGGTGCTGCTACCTATGCGAGGCCTAAGGTGCCTGTTTATGCACCCTCTTCATATATATCACCTTACAAGGATTTACCGAAGCGTCAGGTGAGGAAAAGTTGTCTCAAAATCACTACAACAGCTAAAATGAGGCTTAAAGAAGTCATGCATCAGGGTTTAAACTCATTTATTTCATTTATGGGGTTGTCCTTCTCTTTATATTATTTTATCTTTAAGCCTTACGCAAGCCTATTTATATGAAAAATCTTATCGGAATAGCCCCCCTTATGCTGTTGGTAATTTCTTTATCCGCACAATCTGAAGAAACACTGGATTCGCCGGACAAACAACTATTGCTGAAAGTGGAGACGAATAAAAATGGAGAGGTATATTATAGCCTGCTGCGTAAAAATGTTCCCATTATTCAACAATCAAGACTTGGGGTAAAATTACAGGATGGCGTAGGATTTATCAGTGGTTTGAAGCTGGAGAATGTTACCCGACAACAAAATAAAGATACCTGGGAGCCGGTATGGGGAGAAGAAAAAGAAATATTGAATCAGTATCAGGAGCTTCGGATGACTTATACCCAACCCGGTATGGAGAACGCCCAAATGGTTCTCTGCTTCCGGCTGTATAATGAAGGTTTGGGATTCCGTTACGAATGGCCAAAACAAAGCAGTCTGAACCATTTTGTAGTAATGGATGAACTGACCCAATTTTCTTTGCCCCGTGACCATAAAACCTGGTGGATACCCGGCGATTATGACAGCAATGAATATACCTATACCACCAGCAAGCTGAGTGAAGTGGATGCCTTTTCGGGAAACTCGGTTTCCGAAATCGGGGTAAAAACCATCATGCTACCCAATGTAATTCAAACCCCGCTGATGATGAAAACCAGTGAAGGATTGTACTTGAATATCCACGAAGCAGCGCTGGTGAACTATCCGGCGATGCAACTGGAAGTGGATAAACCCACGCATATTTTAACTGCTCACCTCGTGCCCAATGCGTATGGTCACAAAGCATTTTTACAAACCCCTGCTCAAACCCCCTGGCGGGTAATGAATATTGCAGACAAGGGCACCGATATGCTGGCTTCAAGGCTTATTTTAAATCTCAACGAGCCTTCTGTTATCAAGGATCCTTCCTTTATAAAACCCACTAAATATGTGGGAATCTGGTGGGAGATGCATGTGGGCATCAGCAGTTGGGATTATGCCGGCACACAGGATGGAACGTACGACCGGGCCAATCTGAAACCAAGCGGCAAACACGGAGCCACTACCAAAAGAACTAAGGAATATATTGATTTTGCTGCCCGGAACGGACTCGATGCGGTGCTTGTGGAAGGCTGGAATATTGGCTGGGAAGACTGGTTTGGTAAATGGAAAGAAGATGTATTTGATTTTATAACGCCTTACCCGGATTTTGATGTAGTTGAAATAACACGCTATGCCCGGGAAAAAGGGGTAAATATGCTGATGCACCACGAAACAAGCGGGAGCGTAACCAACTACGAACGGTACATGGATACCGCTTACCGGTTTATGCGCAAGTTCGGGTATCCTGCCGTCAAGACGGGGTACGTTGGCAAGATTATTCCCCGTGGCGAACACCATGATGGTCAATGGATGACTAACCATTTTAACCGGGTAGCCCAAAAAACTGCCGGTTACAACCTGATGGTAAATATGCACGAAAGCAGCCGGCCAACAGGTATGCAACGCACCTACCCCAACTGGATAGCTAGCGAAGCAGCCCGGGGAAACGAGTTCAATGCCTGGAGCAGCGGCAATCCCCCCGAACATGAAACCATTTTACCATTTACCCGGCTAATGGGCGGGCCAATGGATTATACACCGGGTATTTTTGAAATAAAAATGAGTTACTACAAACCCGGCGCCAAAGAGCAGGTTCATACCACTTTAGCCAAACAACTCGCTCTATATGTTACCTTATACAGCCCGCTGCAAATGGCGGCCGATTTACCCGAGAATTATGAAAAACATCTGGATGCTTTTCAGTTTATAAAAGATGTAGCACTTGATTGGGATGAAAGCAGGTACCTCGAAGCTGAACCCGGCGATTACCTGACCATTGCCCGTAAAACGAAGGGGGAAAACGAATGGTTTGCCGGGGCAATTACGGATGAAAATGCGAGGGTAGCTACTATTTCTACAGACTTTCTGGACAAAAAACAAAATTGGGAAGCCATCATTTACAAAGATGGGAAAGATGCGCATTGGGAAAAGAATCCAATGAGTTATGCCATAGAGCGGAAGAAAGTGAAAGCAGGTGAAACGCTGAAAGTGGAACTGGCGGCTGGCGGAGGTGCTGCCGTACACTTCAGGGTATTGTAGCATTTACTTAAAAGGCATTTCAAAATACCCTTCATACTAAGTAATACCAATTTCATAATATCCTCACTTATAATAAAGACGTAAGGCCTTACGTCTCTATTATGGTGTTATAAAATTGGCAGGACTTGTCTGAGTTGTTTCTAGTGGAGTTCTTTAACCGCAAGGGTATAATATTAGGGAGTATCTTAGGGCTCATATAATTAAATATAGGATGAATGGATTAGTATTGATTTTTCTCCATTTCAGCGAATTCCCAAGAATTAGATGTGCCTGTTTAGGAAGTTGTTCATAAAATGTTTATTTGAAAAACATCCTTTTAGAAAACGCCCATTTCTTAACGTTGCTTTTCCCTTTTGCTTAAAAACTTAAGTTGGAAATTGAGGACTATCAACCCCTTTTAATACTGATTAATTTTTTTACAAAATCAGGGATTTCCTTAGCTGTAATTTTTCCAATGCTTCTAGTGCCTTCGGGTCATTAACGAGAATTTCCCGCATTCTTTTTCTCCACCCACAGGCTACGCAATTGCCAAATCTTTCCAATGCTCCTTGCTCTTTTAATAAAATAAAATCGGGTGAGGTGCTTGCAACGGTTTCTTGCCTGCGCCGTTTTCATCAGGCAATATAATGTATACTTTTCCCCATCAATCAGGCGCTTATACAAAGCACTCTCTACCCTAGGTTTTATCTCAAAGAATATATAATCGAAAGCCAAGACAGCTTGCGTAAAGCCATAGCCTATAACCTCCTTTTCTTTGCCCTTATACTTTTTCTCTTCCCCCTTTTCATTGATAAGGGTAACAAATTCTGTATTCGTCGCTACCCGGAAACTTCCAAATTATATGGAGTCCCCTAGGGTGTCACCGCCGGGTAAAATGATATATCCGGAAGCATCGTTTGCCCATGCAAATTCCATAAAAAAGCAGACAATAATGATCAGGAAAATTTTTATACGGTAAATTTTGGTACGTCCTGAGGTTCAGGATTTGTTTTTATTTGTTACTACAGTTTGTATGAAGCAGGATGTAAATTAAAGGATTGCATAAATGTAAATATGACGGTAAAAGAAAATAAACCAAAATTATCAAAACCTTTTAATCCCGATATCTGCACATTAAATGATCAGATATCGGGATTAATTTGCGAAAAATCGTTTTAATACCGATAATTGCATTATTTTTGGTTAAATATCGGTATTATATGCTCAAGAGATCCCTTTATGAAGAATTGCTTTTCAGGTGGCAGCATTTTCCTGCAACTTGTATTTTGGGGTTAAGGCAGGTAGGCAAAACTTCATTAGTTCAGCAATTGGTACAAGAGCAGGAAGGCCGGTTTATTTACCTTGATATGGAAAATCCGGAGGATGCTATAAAATTAGCATCGCCTGTATTGTTTTTAAAGGCGCAGGACGAAAAAACAGTTGTTATTGATGAAGTTCAACGAATGCCTGAGCTCTTTCCTATCCTAAGATCCATGATTGATTTAAAAAGGGTTCCGGGAAGGTTCATATTACTGGGATCTGCTGCACCTGACATTTATAAAGAAACAGCAGAATCGTTGGCTGGAAGGATTTCCTACCTGCATCTTTACCCTTTTATATTACCTGAAACAGGAGGCGATTGGAAAAAGCTCTGGATAAGGGGCGGTATGCCTAATGCCTATCTGGAAGAAAATGACAAAGCACGAAGGATATGGTTTAATGATTTTATACAAACCTATTTTCAAAAAGATTTACCGCAACTAGGACTTCCGGCAAACCCAATGTTGGTGTACCGGTTGTTTCAAATGCTAGCTGCCACGCATGCCAATTTATTAAACGTTCAATCGCTTAGCAAAAGCCTGCAATTAAGCCATACCACGCTTAGCCGCTATCTTTTTTTCCTTGAAAATGCCTTCCTGATTACCCGTTTACAACCCTACAGTACAAATTTGCCCAAGCGATTGGTAAAAACGCCCAAATGCTACCTTGCAGATAGCGGATTGGTGCATAACCTGCTTCAACTAAACAGTTTTGAACAGGTAATGGGTCATCCTGTGGCTGGCTTTACTTTTGAGGGTATGGTATTTCAACAATTAAGAACCCTGCTAGAAAATGATGTATCCATTTATTTCTATCGCACCCACGATGGAGCTGAATTGGATTTTGTGCTAGAAAGGGGTGGTAAAATAATATTGGCTATAGATGCCAAACTATCCAATACCCCAACCATCAGCCGGGGCTGTACGATTGCATTACAAGATCTTGGCAACCCTCCCATGCTCGTTGTTACTCCGGAAGCCAAGGAGTTTTTCCTTAGAGAAGGTATTGAAGTGTGCAGTGTAAGTACGCTACAGGAAGCTTTATGGAGACATCTTCCATCATCATAAATGGTTGCCAATGCTACTTTAAAAAAAGGGAAAGTTGTTGATTGATAGTTATTCCATTATATCCACGAAAACAATTCTAGCAGCTTGGGCCAAAAGATAATCAACCCAATAATAGCACTCATCACAGCCGCCCAAAGTACTGCGCCGGCGGCCACATCTTTTACCATTTTAATGGCAGGATGTATATCGGGGTGCAG
>JBBQXO010000220.1:0-6693 GCA_038209595.1 Chitinophagales bacterium | reverse complement strand
AGCCACTCCGCTGTAATATACCAATGATCGTTGTTGATGCCAGCCACGGTTTTTATCCGGTAACCAACATTCATATTTAATCCCCGAAGGTTTTCTGATTTATTTTTTAGTTTATGATAATCTGTTCCTATGCCTGCATAGACTGCGGGTGAAAAAAAACAACGTCCTTCTTGCCAGATGAAATTATAAATATAACCCGGTTTAACCTGCAAGCTTAGCAACTGTAAGGACTGTAACGGCATATTGGTTCCGGTAAAATGATATTGCAAAATTTCACCGGGGATAATGCTGCCTTTTGATTGGATATTTACATAGGAAGGTGTAGTGAGTAACATAAAGGACCCTGCAGAATGAAGTTGCTGATTGCCTCCGGAATTGGCTGATTGATAAGAAAATTTGTCCCCATTAAAGATCGTGTAATGATGAACCCCAATCGAAAAGCGATTGATGTCTTTCCTGTCAAGATAAGGTCTCGATCCGTTTGTAGCCATTAAGAGACCGCTATTATAACTGGCAAAAAAAGTTGCCCCCCATTTCTTTTTAAAATGACCAATAAAAATGGCATACCCTTTTACATCCGTTTGGTTGGGGCTTACCTTATGCGTATTGGGCAAAGCCGTTTCGAGGTACAAAAACAACTTTTTATATTGTGCTGTAATACCAGCAAATGCAAAGGAATTGGGGGATAAACTCACCGATTTACCCATAGTGTTTGAACGACGGGGGTTTACCTCAATGGACCGGGAAAAAGTACCGCAATAGAAGGTTAATCGGTTTTTCTTTTCAAAATCACGCATCCAAAGGCATGAATCTTGTTGGCAAAATGCAGTCATCGATATCCCAGCCAATACAACAAACAGAATACTGAAAAGCAATCTTGCAATGAAAAAAAGGATTCCTGAATGCTTACTAATTATAAATCTGCTCACCGATGTAAATGTAAAAACGAGACAAAAAATATTGTGTCGTGTAGCTGACAATTTCTTTTAACGTAGAAGCAAACCGTTTTTAACCTTTCCCGGCAACCCTAAGGGTTTATTTACCGTATGCACTTAAAAAGTGTTGATATTCTTCCAAACTATTTCTCAGTTAATACACATATTCGTATGAATAAGCATCGGCTATTCCTGCTTTCCATTTCCTTCCTTTTGGTTCTGGCATCCTGTGAAAAAAACTCACCTGACACCCCGGTTGCCATGGTTCCCGAAAAGCTGGAAATCACCCCGGTTGCAGCAAGCATAAAGGTGGGAGAGTCTTCCACCTTTACCGCAAAGTATTTCAATACATCAGGAGCGGAAGCACCCGTTCCTTCCGGTATAGTTTGGAGCAGTAGTCTTACCCCTGTTGCCACTGTTAATTCGGCTGGGGTGGCTTTAGCCGTTGCTTCTGGACAAACTGAAATTAAGGCCAAAATAAACAATATGGAGGCGAAAGCCCTGCTTACCGTAGTTGACAACGATTTGCAGATTGCTACCATTACCATTGAACCTGGCACGAAAGAACTCCTTGTAAACGATACTGCAACACTGATAGCTGTTGCACGAAATATCAACAATCAGATTATTTCAGGCAAAAGCTTTACCTGGACCGGGAACAACAATGTAGCCGTGGAACTGGCAGCGAACGGTTTTGTAAAAGGTAAAGCCTGGGGTACATCTAGTGTACAAGCTATGGCGGATGGCAAAGTAAGCACGCCCATAATGGTGCAAGTAATCCGGAAAGGCACTTTTTCAGGATCAGGAAGTAGAGGCAACGCAAAACTGAAATTTGATGGCAGTATTTTAAAACTGCAGACCTCCTCCGATTTTGCTGTAACAAGCGCTCCCCCCGATTTGAGGATTTACCTTGGACCCAATAGTGGCAACGTAAACGGAGCGGTAGAAATTGGCACCCTCAATATCCGAACAGGTGAACAAACCTGGAACATCCCAACGAATGTTACGATTGGTGAATTCAGGTATGCGATTGTGTGGTGTAAAAGATTGGGAGGTGCTTACGGAGTGAGTGATTTGGGCAATTAATCGGAGTGAGGAATTACTTGCATCCTCCATCTAAAGGGAATTGCTATCATTCCGGGCATGGTTCAAGTACATTATCGTAACATAACTCTCTCCTACCATTGCTATAGTACCGATTGCAAAGTATTCCTTAGAAGACTTCGCCATGCGTAGAACGAATTACGACTCTGGAAAGGAAGGGCATTTTTTGCATGCATTGCAAGAAAAACCAGGTCATTCTGTTTTGACCAAATACCCGTTGAACCATGCGGCCCATCCAAAGTCTTTTGGAAAATTGCTTCTTCCAGGTTTGTGCATAGCCTTTTTCCATCTGAGTTCTGGAAATTTTTTGGCTGGCAAAAAGATCCATCACTTCAAAAGCTATTTTGCTGCTATGCAATGCCATACTCATCCCATTTCCACAAAGCGGTGGAATCATACCGGCAGCATCTCCCAACATCAAAACGTGATTTTCCACCATATCTTTTTTGGCAAAACTAACCTGTGAAATCACCAACGGTTCGGGGTATAGAAATTCCGCTGATTCAAATATTTGCCGGAGTCGCGGATTTACATGCAAAACAGCTTTTTCCATAGCAGCAATGCTGTTGTTGTTTTGTTTTAAATGGGCTGCCGTGGTAAGGTAACAAAGACAAACGCTGCCTTCCTCTACTTGTGAGATACCGCAATAACCATCTTTAAAATTATGCAAGGCAATTAAATCTGCCGGGTAATTGGTTTTAATATGATATTTTACCCCAATAAAATTTTGCAGTTTTCCCGCTTTTTTCAGGATAAAAGGTCGCTGCCATTTTACATCGAGATTACTGCGTTTACCAAAACTACCCGCAGCCATTTTTGCGGTATATTGACCCTTATCGGTTTCTATCTGGAATATTTTTCCAGTAAAATGAAGGTTCATTACTTTTTCCAGTGTATGCACCTCCACGCCCGCATCTAAAGCCGATTGATACAGCAATTCATCAAGTTGATACCTGCTGATACCAAAACCTCCGAGTGGTAGCGGAAAAGGATATTCATTTCCATAAACATCGGTTGCCATAAACCGTTTTATATCGGGCAATGACATTTTGCTTAACGGCACCCCAAGAGATTCGAGAAAGGGTTTGCTTTCATTGCTGATATATTCGCCGCAAACCTTATGGCGTGGATAATCCTCTTTTTCAAAAAGCAAGGTCTCATAGCCTGCACGGGCACATTGGATAGCCAAGGCAAGTCCTGCAAGCCCACCTCCAACAATGGCTACATCGTATGTAATAGGTGCTATTTTCACGCCCCTAAGCTTTTTGGTGCGGTAATTAAATGGCGAAAGGCCCATTTCCATTGAATGCTTGCCTTACGGATACCGGCTTGCTGCAACAATGCTTCCCATTCCCGTTTAAGAAATCCACGCGCCACACTCAAGGGCGCATCATTTTTTACCAAATAAGATTTCGAAAAAAGAGCTGTCAATGTTTTAATGGAAAAATAGGCAAGCCAATGCCGGTGCAGATCATTTATAAAAAAACCAACCCGACTATGTTTATGCATCCATCTTAATTGAGCAACAAGATCCTCTTCCCTGAAGTGATGACAAAATAAACTGGAAAAAATAATATCAGGCGGGTCTGCAAATACCACATGCCGGTAGTCGCTGCAAATCCAGGTGGCTTTTTGATTAAGCCAGACCTTATTTTCAGCCACCCATATACAAGAATCTTTCCAGTCTATTCCTGTAACTTGCAAGGAAATTTTTTTTTGACCGCACCATCGGGCAATAGCAGCAAGGTTATCGCCACCACCACATCCAATTTCACATACATGCAAAGTGGTTTGATTGCTGTATAATTTTTTTAATCCCGAAATGGTTATTTGATGCCCGCCGAGATAGCGGTTGATGAATTCTAATTCAACCATATTTTCCCGGATAGCATCATACGGAATGCCCTCTCCATCGAGCAACTCTTTTTCCAAAGACCTTTGTTTAAAATTCATACACTTTCGGCTAAAAAGGTTTCCATCGTCAATCCGGGTCCGAAGGCCACGCCGAATACAAGCGCAGAATCCCTGGTCTCTTTTATTTGGTACATCATTTTTTTAAGGACAAATAAAATGGTAGCAGAAGACATATTGCCATGCGAACCTAATACGCTGTAAGCTTCTTTCATTTGGCCATCGTCAATATCAAGTTGTTTGCCAATAGCTTCCAGAATGCGTTTCCCGCCGGGATGTATGCACCAATGGGTAACATCTGCTAAGGAATAATTATTTTGCGCCAGTGCAGCTTCTACCACCGGCTTAATATTGGTACTCAGCAAATGGGGCACATAGCTGCTAAGTGTCATCCGGAAGCCTTGACTACTCAAAGCCCAGGTCATATCCTTCCGACCTTCCGCATTCACCCAACTATAAAAATTAGTGAGCCGGATGCTCTTTTTATCTTTCTGCTTTTTATTGCTGATGAGTGCCGCAGCTGCTCCGTCCGCAAACAGGAGACTGCTTGTAGCATTATCCACCGTAAACTCTTTTTGAAAATGAAGCGTGCAAAGTTCTACTGATACTATCAGCACCCTTGCTTCGGGTTCGGCCTTACAGATCCAATCAGCCATTTTCATGGCATGGATAGCGGCATAGCATCCCATAAAGTTTACTGAAGTACGCACAAGATTGGGAGACAGTTGTAATGCAGCAGCGATATCAAGATCCAGCCCCGGCGCACTCATGCCCGTACAACTTACTGTGATTAAATGAGTGACAGAGGCCGCCTTTTCTACCCCTTCCAAACAATCCCGAATGGCTTCCAATGCCAGCGGTAATGCTTCCTTATCATAAACTGCCTGCCGTTTTTCAATGGTGGGATAATCGGTAAAATGATCGACAGGTAAAAAGCCGCTTTCTTCCGGCGTATTGCCATAATCCGCCAAAACCGAATGCCGGGCCTCTATCCCACTATGGTTGTAGAGAAAGGCCAATTTTCTTTTTTCGATATCACCCAGTTCGTATGTTTTTTGCATAAACTCCAGAATATCCTTTTGTGTATGCCGATGCGCCGGTTCGGTGGTACCTATAGATTCGATATAACTCAAAGCTGATTTAAAATTAAAAGTGTAATAAATGCTCCATTCGTACAGGTACTTGCAATCCAGTTCATCCGCATGGTATTTGTATGATTGGCTACCGATTCATTTTTCCAGACCTGACTAAACCATCGAAAAAAATAATATAAAACCGGGAGAAAAAATAATTGCAGAATCAACAAGTTTTTCAATTGATCCATTTGCCTGAAATACATAAAAAGTACGGAAAAAGCCAGCGAATAGATCATTGCAGTAAAAATAAAGGTACCTCGTTTACCCAGCTTCATACTAATGGTGGTTACGCCATCTTTGGCATCCTGCTGATGCTGATAAACTTGTGTAATGGGATAAAACCCGCCAATAAGCAGTGTGGCAGCCAGCATACCCTGCCAGGGAACTTGCATGGTGAGGTCCCTGCTGCAACCATAATACACCATAAAAAAGGTAAGCGTTCCCTGATTTAAAATGACAACGAGATAACCAAGAAATGGATACTTTTTTAAGCGTACACCCCGATAACTGTATAATCTTGAGAAAACGATGTAAATAAAAATACAAATGGCAAAAAGGCTGGAAACCATGAAACCGGAAAGAACCGCCAATGCATCCATTCCTACCGAAACATAAAATAGCTGTCGGGTAGGTTGCATGGGTTTTTTAATGCCCCCAATACTTTCTTCATCGCGATCCATATAACTGTTATACCCATTGCTTGCAGGATACACCAGCAAATGGATGATACCAAAAACCAGCAGCGAACGAAATAAATTTAGGTTCGGTAGCAAACTCAAGGCAAACCAAAATACCGGCATCAGGAAATACGAGAAAGGAAATCGAAGCAACTGTATGGTTGACTTATAAAGCATGGGATCACGAATATATTGTCATTCCTTCAAATGCATTTGTATTATTGAGAGTATCTCTTAAAACTCGTGATGTTGAAACATACCAATTTCTCAACATCCTCATTTACAATAAAGACGTAATGGATTACGTCTCTATTCCGATGTTATAAAATTGGCAGCTATTCTGTGCGTTGTTTTTAGATGCACCCTCTATTCAATACCATTTAATATACATTCGAATGTAAAAAATGCCTGCTAAAAATGGTATACTAAACCCACTGCAATAGCACTCATCTTATTCCTGAAACGATCATTCTTTTGACCATCGGGCGTTGTCTGTACCTTTTGATCGGTGGTATACTCGGCAAACAAAAACTGGTAACCGGCTTTTGCTGACCAGTTTTTACTGAATTGATACGTACCAAAAAACTCAGAGTTCAGGCTACCCAGATCGTTATCGCTGATGAGTAACAAATTAAAGACAGTGGGCTTGGCCGTTGGAGGATTTATATTGTTTCCATCAAGGTATGTGGCGGTTTTAGAACCCCCAAATGAGAAACCGATGGCATCTATATTAAACCCAACCAAAAATTTAGGGGTAAAATGATAACCAAAATTAAAAGAGAGATTCAATGAATTTATCTGTGGTTTGTTGAAAAAAAGCGTATCAATATTTTCTGGAATATTATCTGAAAAAAATACGGCTGGTCCTGTTTTGCCACTAGTGAGTTTGGCCGGGGCCGTTGTAAAATTTTGATTCGAACCAAAATAAGA
>JBBQXO010000219.1:0-6856 GCA_038209595.1 Chitinophagales bacterium | reverse complement strand
TGTTTTGTCAGGCAGGGCATATTTAGTCCATTTGCCGTAGGTCATTTCTACTTCATAGGTACCATTATCCTTGGTGGTGGTAATGGCTTTTTGTACCAGAAAATCTTTTTCGTTGATATAGAGAATGGTCAGCACCACTTCGCCATTGGTATTGCCGGGTAGTACCCTAACTACCCGCACATCTTTACCATTCAGCTTTTCTACACCGGCATCTATGGCCACAAAATTGGGATCGGCCAGTATATTTTGCATACTTACACTAACTCCTCCTTTAGGTAAAATGCTGATGCCTTTTTCTTTTGCAATCCTAAATTGATTGGGATGCTTGAAATAAACATCAACCGCTGCAATGGGAACTTTCAAAAAGGGAACATCCGTTCTTAAAGAGGCCGTTGCATGGTAGTCTTTAACCGTTTCCAGCTTGGCTTTTACCTTGTTTACGAGTGCTGTGGCATCCTGAGCGCTTAATGTGCCAGAAAACAAAATGCTTATTAAAAGCCCAATCCATAACTTTTTCATAGTGTGCAAATTTCCCTAATAATACCCGTGCGGTTTTGTTAAATGTAAAAAGGAGTAACACCTGCAAAGGGGGAATGTTTAACGCTGTAAAAGGCTAAGGCCAAATTGAATGCCCCGCGAATAGGCAAAAAGATTTTTCAAAAGCACCATTTCAAGGCTTATTTTGTCCCATTATACCTTAAAAAGCGCACCGTAGGACATTGGGTACAAAGTGAAGGCCTCTTTTAAGGGCGTTTCATACATGGCCGAAAGAATGCTTCGGATAGGGCCAGCATGCGAAACAATCAAGGCATTTTCTTCCAAAGAGATTTTGCTTAACCACCACGCTTGTACCCGTTGGTGCAGAATGGAAAAACTTTCCCCATCAGGCACCTGTATATTTACAAAATCATCCATCCACGGCTGCAAAATATTTTCAGGGATATCATTCCATTTTTGCAGTTCCCATGTTCCAAAGTTCATTTCTCGAAGTGCCTCTTCGTAGTAAATTTCCTTGATACCAAAGGCTTCCCCAAGATGGATAGCCAGTTTTTTGCATCGCAACAGCGGGCTGCTGTAAATGATGGGGGGTGTTTGGGCAATCTGACTCAGAATGGTTGCTGCTTCTTCTTCAAAGCTGTCGGTTACTTCCAGATCGGCCTGCCCATAACAAATGCCTTTGGCAATAGCGGGCGTGGTATGTCTTATAAGATAGGGCATAGTGCCTTTTTTTAAGATTAAAAGGAAATTTTATCAAATAAGGTACTGTATTTTAACAATGCGCTTACGGATAAATAAAACAAGACCTCGGTTACTTGTTGGATGGCTCCGAGACAATCTCCCGTATAGCCACCAATCCATTTATTAAAAAATCGGAGCATGAGGGTGCGGCCAATCCACATAGGAAGCAGCGCGAACCAACAGTACCAGGGGAAAAAGAGGAATAGGGGTAAAAAGGCAGTGAGTATGGCAAATCCAAACGCACGTTTCGATAAGGGAACACTTGCAAGGGGTTTGCTTTTGCTTTCTGGGTTATCGGTAGCATAGGTGCCCGTCTGAATAGCGGAAACCGCCATCAACCTGCTGATGCCATGGCCACATAAGATGGTAAAAGCCATCAGGGAAAAGTGGTTATAAAAGGTATTTTCATCAATCAAACAGGTGGAAAAGTCCTGTGGGATGGTACTTATACTTAAAAACTTAATAGCCAGCATACCAAACAAACCCACGGTACCAAAAGTCCCTAAGCGACTGTCTTTCATGATTTCGATGATTTTTTCTTTGGTCCAGCCGCCACCAAACCCGTCGCAAGCATCGGCAAATCCATCTTCGTGAAAAGCCCCGGTGGCAAAAATGGTGGACACCATGGCAAGCCCTAGCGAAAGGTAGGTGCTATTCCATAGAAAATAACTGACCAGAAAAACCAAAACATGGATAGCGCCCACTATCATCCCGACTATTGGAAAATACCGGGGTGTTTTTTCAAGTAAAATGGGATCGTGCGGCAAATCACTGCCTACCGGAATCCGGGTAAGAAACATTACTGTAGATCGGAAAACATCCCATTCATATTTTATCATGGTCATTCATTTTTAGTGATACCTGCAGATTGAAAACTTGCCATATCTGAAAGAATAGCAACGGCATTTTTTATAAGCGGAATAGCAAGTGCCGCACCGGTACCTTCCCCCAACCGCATGTTAAGATCAAGCAGCGGTTTTACTTTTAGGTATTCCAACATAGCAGCATGTCCTTTTTCACCTGAGGTGTGCGCAAAAATACAGTGCGACAAAATATCAGGATTTATTTGGTGTGCACATAACAGGGCCGCTGTAGCAATAAAACCATCCACTACCAAAACCATATTTTGCTTCCAACCTTCAAGGTAAGCCCCCGTCATCATGGCAATTTCAAAGCCTCCCACACGGCACAGTAATTCTTCTACCGGAAATGGCCTTTTACCTAAACTATGAAAATCGCAGACCTGTTGAAGGGTTGCTGCTTTTTTTAGCCAGTGGTCGGTACTATGCCCGGTGCCCATGCCTATACAGTCTTCCAGTTGGAAACCACATAACTGATGCATCAGCAGCGCTGCCGAGGAACTGTTGCCTATCCCCATTTCGCCTATCCCCAGCGTATTGCAGCCTTCCGCATGAATTTGCTTAACAAGTTCTGCCCCCGTTTTGAATGCTTCGTATACCTGAAAAGGTTGCATCGCATTTTCGTGCAGATAGTTTCGGGTGCCTTTAGCAATTTTACAATGTTTAATGGGTAAGTCGGGATCAAAATCCGCATTCACCCCTGCATCTGCCACCCGTAGCAGGATATTATTTTCCCGGCAAAGCACGTTGATGGCTGCCCCCTCCTGCACAAAATTTTGAACCATTTGAGCAGTTACTTCTTGCGGAAAAGGATTGACCAAACCGGTAGCTGCAATTCCATGATCCCCGGCAAATAAAAGAATAGTTGCCTTTTGAATTACCGGGTGCAGGGATTGCTGAATAAGACCTGCCTGAATGGCGATAGACTCAAGTTTGCCCAAAGAGCCAATGGGTTTGGTCTTGTTGTCCATACGCATTTGTAGTGCTGACAGGAGATTCATATTGATTTATTTTTTAAAGTGAATTTTCGCTGTGCAAATCCTATTTTTAGAGAAGGAGTATCCTTTTTATTTATTGTTGTAAGATGTGCCTCCTGAATATGAATATCCCCGGTTTCGATTTCTATTTTGTGTTTGAAAAGAGGACCATCAAAACAGTAGGTATGGAACTCGCCGTTTTCTCCACAAGGGTCTACACCATCGGGTAACTGTTGCAAAAAGGATTTATCGTAATCCACACCTGCGTGTTTTGAAGATAAAACTGAAAGATTTACCGAGCACACTACAGCTTTGAATTTGTTTTCAATAAATTGGTTGGCAAGTGCAGAGGAGTCTTTTTTCCACAGGGGAAAATGGCAATCAAAACCAAGCCGGTTGAATAATTTTTCCCGGTATACCCTCAGGTCTTCTAAAAAAATATCACCAAAAATAATGGTTTGAATGCCTTCCTCCTTTAGTGGCAGCAGCGCTTTTTCCAGTGCTGCTTCGTAAGATGTATTATCTTTTTCTGGTATAAAAATCTTTTTTAATGGGATGTTGAGGGCTTCTGCTTGTGCCTGAATAAGGGTTTCATGAATCCCATGCATATCAACCGTGCTTGCCGGCAAATGGAATGTGGTCAACAGATAACGGATATCATATTGCTGCTCCCGGATTATTTCATCAAGTGCGAGGTTACAGTCTTTTCCTCCGCTCCAGCTTATTACGCAAGGTATTCTATGCATGGGTTTTGTGCTCATGGTTATAAGTTCATTTGAATACCGGTTTGCAGGTTTCGGGGCATACTGTTGAATCCCCGAAGATCAAAATAAGTTTTGTTGAGCAGGTTTTGGGCATCGCCAAACCATTTTATCCGGGGCGTCACCTTGTATTCAATATACGCATTTATCAAAAAGTAGCTGTTCAGTTTGCTATCTGCCACGCGGAAACCTCCTACATCATATCGGTCGCTCATGTATCTGCCACTCAGCGAAATCAGACATTTTTCATTG
The DNA here is from genome assembly GCA_038209595.1 of Chitinophagales bacterium. Lineage (GTDB taxonomy): Bacteria > Bacteroidota > Bacteroidia > Chitinophagales > Chitinophagaceae > Phnomibacter. The sequence goes on along the minus strand of JBBQXO010000219.1, from coordinate 2,767 downwards.
AGCTGATAACCTGCCTGCAGGTTAAATTGATGTTTAGGCCTTCGCAACAGGTAATTGTAACTCGTGTCTTTTGCTGTCAGGCGGCTTTGCACGGTTTCGTCCGGAGCAAGAAAGGTGTAGTTGCCGGTAAGGCTGAGCCCTTTTAATGGCTGTAAAGCCGCTTCTATTTCAAGCCCTCGAACTATTTGCCGGCCAAAATTGAAATAATTAAAATTGATATTGTCAAAATCAAGTCCATCTTCTATATCGCGGTAAAAAAAGACGGCACGGTAATTTGATTTTTTTTGATTGTATTGCAAACCAATTTCATAGTTGATAGAGGTTTCTGGTTCCAGGTTTTCATCCCCAAAACCTGAATAAAGTTGAAAAATGGAAGGTGCTTTAAATCCACTTGCCACACTACCAAAAACACGCAGGTTTTTATTGATGGCGTAAGATGGATTGAGGGTGAAAGTGGTATTATCCCCGTACTTCTCGTGGTGGTTAAATCGAAAGCCTGCTTCTATATTTAACTTACCACTGTTGAAAAGGAGTGAACCGTAACCGCTATATTGGTACAGTGATGTGTCTCTGAAAACATCAATAAAAGGCCCAAAACTACTGATTGACAATAGATTGCTGTTCATACTGTTTTGGCGAAAATCAATACCAGTAAGCAGGGTAAAACCCTTTCCAAGTAGGAAGCTTCCGTATAATTCCGCAAAATGGGCTTTGCCTTCAAAATTATTTGTGGAGAATTTCGTGAAACCCGCAACATCGGTACTATCGTTGATGAGATTTCTTTCTGTTTGGCTGTAAAGATAATTAGCGACGAGTTTCCATTTTTCGGTCTGATAGGTAAAGGTTTGTCCGGCCATTTTATTTTTACTGGCACTTGTAAAATCCTTTTCATCAACAAAAGCTCCATTATCAATTTCGGTGAGGTAGCGGTTGAATTGGAAAAAAGTTTTAGATACAAGCTTCGAGGAAAGATTGTATTGAAAAGAAGAGCTGATATTATCACTTTCAATGCCATCTTTATCAAAAGTACCTGTAGCTTGTCGATCCTGAGCAGAAGAAAAACCGTCGCTTTTCAGCCGGGCGTACCGCATATCGAAGCGGTATTTATCTGTTTTTGCAGACGCCTGAAGATTGCCTCTTGTGGTGCCAAAACTGCCAAACGAGCCAGCGGCTTTAAATTGAACAGGTTCATTTGAATTGGTTTCTGTAATGATATTGATAACGCCTGCAATAGCGTCGCTGCCATACAAAGTAGATTGCGCTCCCCGGGCAATTTCAATGCGCTCTACGCTGTTGAGCGCAATAAGATTCAGATCAAATTCATTGCTGATCAGGGATGGGTCGTACACAGGAATACCGTCAATTAAAATAAGCGTACGGCCTGAATTGGCACCCCGCATAAAAACGGTCTGATTGGTGCCTGCATTGTTGTTGGCGCCATTGATGGTAATACCTGCCTGCTCGGAAAGTATCTGTGCAAAGGTGCGGCCACTGCTTTGTTCCAGTTGTTTTTTTGTGATAACGGACACCACTTTGCCAGTGGTATTTTGCTTTTGTGCCATTTTATTGGCGGTAACAATTACTTCATCCAGCGTGGATGATTTACTTGAATCGGATTGATTTTGCCCGAAATTGGGGGTTGCCAGGAATAACGCGGCTACCACCCCAACACATGTTTTAAACATTTTTTTTTGTGTTTACAAAAGGTGAAAAAACCGCTTTCAAGAAATGAACAGGAGAGAAGACACGTGGGCACCGGTTGCCTGCAGGCCAAGCCGGAGATTGGGTGGCATCTCAGCTTTTCCTCCGAAAGCATTTAGATACTTGTACACCCGGCAGGTGTTCTGGCTTGAGGCGATTTCAAAAACCTTCCCGCTTTTGGCAGTGGCATTTCTTTTGAATCTTTGCTGCTTCTTATTTCGATCAGAATAAGAAGAGGCCTCTTACAGCTACGGGGATAGCGCCGGTCTTTCACCGGACTTCCCTTTTAATCACGCCGAAGCGTGAACCGTTTGAACGGCAAAGATGGGGGTTTAGTAATTATTATGACATTAAATCTTGAAAAAGTATGTTACCGGATAGTATTTTTTTATTGGAGTTCGCATTTTTTACCCTAATTTGTACTTGTAAGGGAATTAGCTATAGATTAATTAATCTAATATTTGATTTACACAAAATATAGCAAAATATGTTTCAATCTTAGAAATCTTAATTTTTTTGAAAAAAGCGCGTATTAAATTTTGATTAATAATTGGAAAAATCGGGAAGACTTTTTTTTGTAAGATAAGATTCTAAGAGGTATTATATTTTGGAAAATAATTATCATTTTTAGCAGGTAAATTTAATAACGTTCTTTGTTATTGTATCTTGCATCCAAATTCAACATGCGAATAAAAGATTTATAGAAAATATTTGGATAAATAAAAGAATTTATGGATATCATATTATCTTATTCTGTGCATTTTATTACGGGATTAATTATTTTTTTATTGATAGGTAAGATTATTATTTTAAACTCAGGTCGGAAAATACGCTGCGATTTCTTTTCCTTTTTTTGGTTTTCAAATTACCATATCATTAATTCCAGTACCAAAGAATCGGAGAAAAAAAGGGAATTGATGAATCGGTTGAGTATAGTAATTCTTATTTTGATTTTATTTCAGTTATTTATTTCTGTAATTGCTATTTATGAGCTGGGGAACTAGTTTTTTAAGACAATTCTCAATCCGCTATAAAAGTTGATTCGTGGGGCCGCATTATAAAATCT
>JBBQXO010000218.1:0-6858 GCA_038209595.1 Chitinophagales bacterium | reverse complement strand
GAGGGTATGAGTTGGATTCTTTTGATCATTGCTGGTTTATTTGAGACAGGATTTGCTTTTTGTTTGGGGAAAGCACGTACAGCAACCGGTACAGAGCTATATGGATGGTATGCTGGTTTTTTATTGTCGCTCGCCATCAGTATGGTTTTTTTGGTTAAAGCTACCCAAACCCTCCCTATCGGAACAGCCTATGTGGTTTGGACAGGAATAGGTGCAGTAGGAACCGCGTTATTGGGAATCCTTGTTTTTAAGGAATCGGCGGATTTCTGGCGTATATTTTTTATCGGTACCCTCATTATTTCCATTATTGGATTAAAGGTAGTAGCGAAATAAGAGCGTAGAGAGTGAGAGTGGTGAGAGGGGTGAGAGGAGTGAGAGGAGTGAGAGGAGTGAGAGGGTGAGAGGAGTGAGACGTGAGAAGTGAGAGTTGTGAGAAGGTGAGATTTATTAAAAATTCTAAAGGAAAAATAAAAGAGGGTGATCAAACAGATCTTAGTGACCGGATACCTCGTGCTGGCATCTTCCCTACAGTAACCGATTTGCTCCATTTTGGAGGTGCCCTTCTTTTGTATATCTTCATTTCCGCATGAACTTTTGCCATGATGATTGAATACTCTAAAATGAAAAAGGAAGGCAATCCTTATGGAATGGGTTGGTATTTGTATGGTAAAAATCTTAAATATGGAAGGGTAGTGGGCCACAATGGAACACAAACGGTGCTTCCACTTTTTTAATTTTGCTTCCGTAATAGCAAACATCTATCGTTCTACTTTCCAATACCTCCGTTGCGATGCAGGAAATCTCGAATATTATCATTCGGCTTTTTGTTGTGGCGGATAGTTCCCACTCCTGAAGGGTTGTAAAAAATTACAAAATATTTTGGAAAACGGACATACGCCTTTGCTCAATAAGAATTTGCAGGTTTCTTCCTGACCCTCTTTACGATAAATTATTGAAGCATCCACTATCTGCAATAAACAATACATTTAAAAAGATAAAAATTCTATATAATGTGATGGGCACGATGAAAATGGTAGTTTTTATTTGTCACACCTCTCCCGACCCATTCTTGATGGAATCCCTGAATAGTCCTTTACGAAGTCTCCTTGCCGGTATGCAGGATTATGCCGCTGCTCGTGGGGATTTTATAAGACCAAAATGAATTCTATGATGCCATATTTGCTTTTAAAGATACATTTGGGAAAATACCTGCGTAAATCAAGGATTTGATTTATTAATTCCGAAATATTTTCGAAAAATGCCTAAAGATTTCACCCTAAAATAACAATTTTTTTTGTTTCTTGTTAAATTTGTCTAAACAAAAACTATGCAAATGAGAAAACTATTGAAACTCTTTGGGGGGCTTTTTCTTGCTGTTATGTTAGGGCAAGCAACCAATGCCCAACAAACCATCAACGGAAAAGTAACCAATGGTGCCGGTGATCCGCTGGCTTCAGTAAACGTTCAGCTAAGGGGAACCAACACGGGAACCTCTACTATGGAAGATGGGCGATTCACTTTAAATATTCCTTCGGGTAGAAATCAGTCTCTGATTTTCAGCCGGGTGGGATACGGCTCAAAAACAATAAACATAGATGGAGGCTCGAAAGATCTTATTATTGAACTCGACGAAGACATAAGTAATCTGGAACAGGTGGTAGTTACGGGTTTGGCTACCAAAGTAAAAAGGGGAAATCTTGCCAATGCTGTTACCTCAATCAATGCTAAAGAATTAATGGGGACTACCCAGATTCAGACGGCTGATGGGGCGCTCTATGGCAAAATTTCCGGGGCAAATATCCGGATGAACGGTGGTGCTCCCGGGGGCGGTGTTTCGATACAACTCCGGGGCATTTCTACCCTCGTTGGAGGATCGCAACCTTTGATTATTCTGGATGGAGTGTATATCAATAACTCTTTTCAGCGAACAGGCCGGGCAACTCTTACAGGTGCTGGTGGTTCAAATCAGGATGATGGCAGCAACCGCCTTGCTGATATTAATCCATCTGAAATTGAAAATGTAGAGGTTTTGAAAGGACCCTCTGCCGCTGCCATTTATGGTACCCGTGCCAATAACGGGGTTATTATTATTACCACTAAAAAGGGGGTTGCTGGTAAAACCAAAATCAGTTTTAACCAGGATATTGGATTTGGGAGACCGCTTCGTTTGTTGGGTACCGATTCGTGGAGTGAGGAAAAAATAAATTTCTTCTTTACCAATCCTGTTAAACGTCAAACCGAACTTAACCGGTTTCTGGCTGCCACCAATGCTGGACAATTTTTTGATCATGAGGAATTGTTTTATGGCAATACGGCAACGCTCAGCAATTCAAGACTCAGTATTACCGGAGGAAACGATAAAACCCGGTTTTTTGTAAATGGGTCAGCGACTTCGGAAGACGGCATTGTAAAACGCACGGCATTTGAACGGTACTCCATCCGGGCCAATATCGATCATCGTATCAGTCAAAATGTCTCGATCAGTATTAATTCTAATTTCATAAGAACTAATACCGACAGAGGCTTTACCGGCAATCAGAATAATACAGGGGCTTCTATTGGGTACAATATAGCGTATATACCTACTTATTTCGATTTGCGTCCCGATCCTATTACGGGCCGTTACCCAGATGTAGACTATGGTGGTCCCAGGGAAAATCCACTTGCTGTTACAAATAAGGCAATCAACAACTCTTTGGTAAACCGTTTTGTACAAGCTGGTACCCTTGATTGGAAAGTCTTTCAGAAAAACCAGTCAACGCTTAAGTTTCAATTGAGTGGAGGACTGGATTATGTTCAAAACAGTTCCATGGTTTATTTGCCTGAAGACTTACAATTTCAAAGGGCACAAGCCAATCCGGGCGATATATTGAAAGGTCGTCAGGAATCTTTTAATACCAACCTACAGGCTGCTTTGGTTTTCAACACCGAAGTAAAGGATGTATCGCTTACCACTCAGGCAGGGTTGGTCAGGCTCGATTTTGAAAATGAATCCTTATTTGTTCGGGGCAGGGGTCTGGCACCTGCACAAACCAATGTGTTGCAAGCTACAGTACAAGGTATAGATGAGCAGTTCTCCAGCAGGGTGCAGGAGGCTGGTATTTTTGCACAACAAGAAGCCAACTGGCAGGATAAGCTGATAGCTACCCTCGGGGTTCGCTTCGATAAGTCTTCACTCAATGGAGATCCTGATAAATTGTATGCTTTTCCAAAAGCTTCTCTGGCAGTAAACCTTACCAAATTTGATTTCTGGAAGTCGAATGTGATCAATCAACTTAAGCCACGGATTGCTTATGGCGAAACCGCTGGTCCCGTGCCTTTTGGCAGCACTTTCACACCACTGGGAGGAGCCAATATTGGGGGTTTACTTGGATCTGTAGTAAGTACGCAGATTGGTAACACACAGATTCTTCCTGAATCGGCAAGGGAGCTTGAGTTTGGAGTAGATGCCGGGTTCTTTAACAACCGCTTACAATTAGAGGCTACCTATTACATTAAAACGACTGCCAACAATATTCAAAACCTGAACCTTTCGCCAGCTACCGGGGTAAATACAACACCGAGCAACGAGGCAGAATTGGAAAATAAGGGAATAGAACTTGGTTTAAGCGCTACTATTATTCAAAAGAAAAACTTCCGTTGGTCTTCCCGTCTTTTATGGTGGAAAAATGAAGTCACTACAAAGAGACTTGGTATTCCGGCCTATACCACCGGAGCCTTTGGTACAGGCTTGGGAACTTTTGCTATTCAGCAGGGTATCAATCCTTTAACCATAGTAGGTAGTCCTGCTGCTGCCAGTGCACCTGCAGGCCGTGGAACAGCTGTCGGGTTTACCATTTGGGGAACCAATCAGCCAGATTTTACTACCTCCTGGTTCAACTCTATGACTCTGCCAGGTAACCTCGAGCTAAGCTTTTTGTGGGAATGGCGCGAAGGGGGAAGCAATATCAACCTGAGTTCTTTCCTAACTGATGGCGGTGGTACCACCAAGAATTGGTTTGAAGATGATAACCGCGATGGAATCCCCAATGGCAGACAACGTCCACCAGAGCCTTTTAATAATGCTGGTCGCTGGGTGCAGGACGCCTCTTTTATTAAATTGCGTGAAATAGGTTTATATTACAACATTCCTACAACCCTTACCAACCGATGGTTTGGAAAAACAGTAGAAAAGATTCGGTTAGGATTTTCTGGAAACAATGTTTTGTTGTTTACTAACTATGAAGGATACGATCCTGAAACATCTACTTTTGGCTCACAGGCACTTTTCAATAATGTGGATGTGGCACCTTACCCCACTGCAAGACGTTTGTTTTTCCATATAGGAATAGATTTTTAACCAATTGAAAATATACTTTTTATGATAAAGAATATCATTTATAAAACGATGCTGATAGCAGGAATGGCCGCTTTGGTAACTTCCTGTAATCTACTAAATCTTGATGTTATTGAGGATCCCAATAATCCTTCGGTGGGAAGTGTATCCAACAATGCTACAAGGGCGCAGATTCAGTTTTTAGTAACCGGGCTGGAAGCAAGACACCGTGCCTATGTATTTACAGTTACCGCTGCCTTTGGCACATTTGGCCGTGAGGTGTGGTTCCTAAATGCTTCTGATCCGAGGTTTCAAACCGATTGGCTTGGGCAGAACGGCAGGGTACCCGATGCATCCTATTTTGGTTTTGGATCGGCCGGTGGTGCTCCGTACACAGGTGCTTATCAGGCTATCAAACAGGCTTTTGTCTTGCGTGATGCGGCACTAAATACCAATTCGTTGAGTGAGCAGGAAAAGAAAGCGATTACTGGTTTTGCTAAAACTATTGCAGGCTTTCAATTTATGTTGCCTGCCAATTTCATGTTCGAAAACGGCATTCGTATTGACATTGAAAATCCTCTGAATCCCGGCGATTATGTACCTTATCAGGATGCGCTGACACATATTAAGGGATTGCTCGATGATGGACTTGATGACCTGAATGCCTCAGGTACTGCTTTCCCCATGACCCTTACCCCGGGGTGGTCTGGTTTTAATAGCATTGATGCACTTAAGCGGGTAAACCGCGCCATAGCAGCAAGGTTAGCTGTTTATCGCAAAGACTGGCAGGGTGCCTTAGATGCTACTGCTGCTTCTTTTATGAGCCTGACGGGTCCGCTTGGAGCCGGTCCGCAACATACTTACGGAGCACCTCCCGATATTTTCAATCCATTGTTTTTTGTTAGAAATGCCAACGTGAGTACCATGATTGTGGTGCACCCCTCGGTACTGCGCGATACTACACCGGGCGATCTGAGGGTGGCGGCTAAGTTTTTTGCCCGTACCGCACCGATTACTGTTTCTACGGATGCAGGTACTCTTAGCGGTTTCTATCAGGACAACCGGTTTCCGAATAATACATCTTTCGTTCCCTTCCTTAAGAATGAGGAGCTGATTCTGATCAAAGCAGAGGCGCATGCCAATCTCAATCAGTTTACAGAAGCAAGAGATGCCATCAATATCATACGTAATGCTGCTGCTATAGGCGTTTATTCCGGTGCGCTTACACAGCCGGCACTAATTAATGAAATGCTGTATCAGCGCAGGTATTCGCTTTGGGCAGAGCCCTGGGGCCACCGCTGGATTGATGTGCGTCGCTACGACAGACTGAATGATATTGATGTATCTTTTGATAAAGGCACTCGTTTCAAGCAGTTTCCAAGGCCACAATCGGATATTAACTGGGATTTGTATATCAATGGTTGATTTGCATTTTCACGAAAAAAAGAGGTCGCAGGTTTGCGGCCTCTTTTTTTTTGTGAAAGTAGAAAAAGAGTGAGAGAGGTGAGAGGGTGAAAAGTGAAAAGTGAAAAGTGAAAAGTGAAAAGTGAAAAGTGAAAAGTGAAAAGTGAAACGCGAAACATCCAAGGGCTGAAAGCCCGATTCAATATAGCGAGGTCTGAAAGGCCTCGAATCTTTTAGCACAAGAATCTGTGAAAAGTGAAAAGTGAAAAATGAAAAGTGAAAAGTGAAACGCGAAACCCAAGGGCTGAAAGCCCGATTCAATATAGCGAGGTCTGGAGGGCCTCGGATCTTTAAGCGCAAAAATTTGTGAAAAGTGAAAGGTGAAAGGAGTGAGAGTTGTGAGAGGAGTGTGACGTGAAAGGGGGTCTGTGGAAAGGTAGGGTGTGGTGAACGAAGGCTACGGCTCGTGCCGCATAGTTTGACAAGACAGGATAAGAAAGATTTTCAGGTACATTTTTTCGTGCTGAACCATTGCAGCGAAATACAAGCTCCGTTAGGAGCGGCATATCGGTAGCCGCCGGTGAAGCCGGCGGATTGGAAGAATTAGGACGCAGGCAGAATCCCGTATGAATGGCACAGTTGGAGGTGAGAGGTGTGAGAGTGGGGTGAGAAAGTGAAAAGTGAAAGGTGAAAGGTGAAAAGTGAAACGCGAAACATCCAACGGCTGAAAGCCCGATTCAATATAGCGAGGTCTGAAAGGCCTCGGATCTTTTAGCGCAAGAATCTGTGAAAAGTGAAAGGGAGATAGTGAAAAGTGAAACGCGAAACGGGAAACAGCCAAGGGCTGAAAGCCCGATTCAATATAGCGAGGTCTGGAGGGCCTCGGATCTTAGGGCTAGAATCTGTGAAAATAGTGACAGGAGTGAGAGTTGTGAAAGGAGTGAGACGTGAAAGAGGAGCTGAGGAAAGGTAGGGTGTGGTGAACGAAGGCCACAGCTCGTGCCGCAGACAATGACAAGACAGGGTAAGAAAGATTTTCAGGTACACCTTTCCGTGCTGAACCATTGCAGCGAAATACAAGCTCCGTTAGGAGCGGCATATCGGTAGCCGCCGGTGAAGCCGGCGGATTGGAAGAATTA